>JBOGFU010000001.1:0-7357 GCA_050743545.1 Acidimicrobiales bacterium
CCGCGGTCCTGGACCGCGCCCACCATCGCGCGCGTGAAGAGCCCCTGGAGCTGGCGGACCTCAGAGAACCCGTTCTCGGCCATGACCGCGCGCGCGTCGTCGCTGGCCGCCCACTCGGTCGTCGGGCACTCGTCGCCGCCCACGTGCACGGGCGAGCAGGGAAAGAGGTCGGCGACGTAGCCCACCGCGTCGGCGGCGAAGTCGAGCGCCGCGCGCGTGGGCGCCAAGACGTGCTCGGAGATCCCCCAGCGCGTCCAGGTCTCAACCACCCCGGCCTGGCCCAACTCCGGGTAGGCGGCGAGCACGGCCTGGGCGTGGCCCGGCAGGTCGACCTCGGGGACGATCGTGACGTAGCGCGACGCGGCGAAGTCGCGGATGACGGCGAGGTCCTCACTCGTGTAGAACCCCCCGTAGGCAACGCCGTCGTCGACGCCGTCCTCTTCCGCGCCGAGCGGGGTCGACGCCCGCCACGCGCCGACATCGGTGAGGCGCGGCCAGTCGGGGACTTGAACGCGCCAGCCCTGGTCGTCGTTGAGGTGCAGGTGCACGCGGTTGAGCTTGTGCTGGGCCGCGAGGTCGACGAAGCGACAGACGTCGGCGACGGGGAAGAAGTGACGCGCGACGTCGAGGTGCACGCCGCGCCAGCCCCACGCCGGGCCGTCCTCGATGCGCACGCGCGGGACCTCGACCAGGTCGGGGCCGAGGGTGCGCGCGTCGGCGTTGATGAGCTGCTCCATGGTGGCGACCGCGTAGGCCGCGCCGGCGAGGTCGCTGGCCTCGATGACCGCGTCGCCGTCGATGGTCAGGCGGTAGGCCTCGGCGGGCAGGTGCGGGTCCTCGCGCACGTGCACGATGGATCGCTCGAGGCCGTCGTGAGGGTCGCCCGACGCGTCGACGTCGCGACGGAAGCTCGCGGCGATCTCGAACCACTGGGGCGAGTCGACCACCACGCCGCGGCGCCACGCGGTGGTGCCGCCGAGCTCCTCCACGGAGCGCGGTCGCGGGATCAGCGGGTGGCCCACTGCTCCCTCACGGCCACGCAGACCGCGCGATGGGTCCCCGACAGCTCGACCGACGGCGGGTCGGTGTGCCAGCACTCGTCGCGCGCGAGCGCGCAGCGCGGCGCGAAGCGACAGCCCGGCTCCGGGTCGATCACCTTGGGCGGCTCGCCCAGGTCCTCGACGTCGCTGCTGGCGACCAGGGGCAGGCGCGGGTCGGGCGCGGTCGACATCAACAGCTGGGTGTAGGGGTGCTGGGGCGAGGAGATGACCTCCTCGGTCGCGCCCTCTTCGACGATGCGCCCGGCGTAGAGGACGATCATGCGGTTGGCGACGTAGCGCGCGCTCGCCAGGTCGTGGGTGATGTAGAGCACCGACACGCCCTCGTCGCGCAGCTCCTTCATCACGTTGAGCAGGCCGATGCGGATCGACACGTCGAGCATGGAGACCGGCTCGTCGGCGAGGATCAGCGAGGGGCGGCTGGCCAGCGCCTGGGCGAAGCCGAGGCGCTGGCGCTGGCCCCCCGAGAGCTCGTGGGGGAAGCGCGTGAGGACCTCCGCGCCCGGGACCAGCCCGACCTTCTCCAACAGTCGGACCGCCTCGTCGCGGCGCTGGGCCTTGGAGAGCTCCGCGCGGTGGAGCTTGAGCGAGCGCAGCAGGCTGTGACCCACGCGCAGCACGGGGTTGATCGACCCGAAGGGGTCCTGGAAGACCATCGGCATCTTGCCGCGGACCTCGCGACTCTCGTGGCGCCCGAGGGTCTCGCCCTCGAAGGTAATCTCCCCGGTGGTGGGTGGGTAGAGACCGGCGAGCACGCGCGCGATGGTCGACTTGCCCGACCCCGACTCGCCGACCAGCGCGACGATCTCCGCGCGGTCGACGGTAAAGCTCACGTCGTCGGCGGCGTGGAGGGTCCCGCGCGAGCGAAAGCCCCCCACGGGGAAGTGGCGCGACAGGTCGGAAACGCGCAGGACCTCAGCCACGGCGCACCACCGGGTTGACGAGGTGACAGCGCACCGCGTGATTATCCCTCGTGACCAGCTCGGGCGCGTCGGACCAGCACTCGTCCATCACGTAGGCGCACCGCGGCGCGAAGAGGCAGCCCCCCGGTGGGTCGACCAGCGACGGCGGGTTGCCGGCGATCCCGGTGAGGGTCCGCGGGCTGCCCACCAGCGAGGGAAAGGCCTCCATGAGCCCCTGGGAGTACGGGTGTCGCGGGTCGTCAAAGACCGCGCGCGTGCGCCCGAGCTCGACGACCTCCCCGGCGTACATGACGGCGAGGCGGTCCGAGAAGTGGCTCACCACGCTCATGTCGTGGGTGACGAAGATGACCGAGAAACCCAGACGCTGGCGCAGGTTCTCCACCTGGCGCATGAGCGAGCGCTGGGCCACGACGTCGAGCGCCGACGTCGGCTCGTCCATGATGACGAGCCGAGGCTCTAGGAGCAGCGCCATCGCGATCATCGCGCGCTGGCGCATCCCGCCCGAGAGCTGGAAGGGGTAGCTGCGCAGGTGCACCGGGTCGATCGAGACCATGGAGAGCACCTCGGCCGAGCGCTCGGCGACCCGCTCGTCGTCCCAGTCGGTGTGGGCGCGGCACGCGTCGGCGAGTTGGGCGCCGATGGTCAGCACCGGGTTGAGCGCGTTCATCGCGCTCTGCATGACGACGCTGATGTCGCGCCAGCGCGTCTGGCGCAGCTCCTCGTCGCTGAGGGCCATGAGGTCGACGCCGTTGAACTCGACCGTGCCGCCCACCACGCTTCCCGGGTAGGTGAGGAGCCGCGCGACCGCGAACAGCAGCGTCGTCTTGCCGCAGCCCGACTCGCCCACGATCGCGAGGAACTCGCCCTCGTCGAGGTCGAAGCTGACGTGGCTCACCGCCTTGGCCGGTCCGGCGGCGGTCGCGTAGTCGACGCTGAGGTCGCGCACGGAGAGCACGCTCACGCGCCGGCCTCCGCGAGCTCGGGAATCGCCGGCGCGCTCGCGGGCGCGCGCAGCCGCAGCCTGATCCTCTTGGGGCCCTTGGACTTGGGCGCGCGCACCGGGCGCAGCGCGGGGTTGGCGACCTCGTCGAAGGCGTAGTTGAGCAGCGCGAGGCCACTGCCCAGGATCGCGATCGCGACCCCCGGGGCGAGCGCCCACAGGGGAAGCCCCGTCGCCAACGCCTCGTTGTTCTGGGCCCAGTAGAGCATCGTGCCCCACGACTGGTCGTTGATGTTGCCCAG
This sequence comes from Acidimicrobiales bacterium, assembly GCA_050743545.1. Classification (GTDB taxonomy): domain Bacteria; phylum Actinomycetota; class Acidimicrobiia; order Acidimicrobiales; family RAAP-2; genus RAAP-2. Next base: position 3,224 of record JBOGFU010000001.1, read on the forward strand.
GCCCACGAACTGCAGCCCCGCCGACGCGAGCACCGCGTAGAGCGCGGAGGAGAGGAAGTTGGCGACGATCAGCGACGTCATCGGGGGCAGCATCTCGACGAAGACCACGTAGAGCCCCGACTCGCCCCGCGCGCGCGCGGCGAGCAGGTAGTCGCGGTTGCGCAGGGAGAGCGCCTGGACGCGCAGCTGGCGCGCGCCGTAGCTCCACCCCGTGAAGGTGAGCACGAAGATCAGCATCCAGAAGCTCGCGCTCTTGAGGTACGCGGTGATGACGATGATGAGGGGAAATGTCGGGATGACCAGCACCACGTCGGTCATGAGCGAGAGGCCGTCGTCGATGAACCCCCCGGAGTAGGCCGCGGTGAGCCCGATGACGACCGAGATCACGGTGGTGAAGACCCCGACCAGCATCGCGATGAGCACCGACTCGCGGGTCCCCGCGATCACCTGGCTGAAGACGTCCTGGCCGAACGCGGTGGTGCCCAGCAGGTGGCTGAGGCTGAGCCCGGCGCCGGGGGTGTAGACCTCGGCGCTCGGGTCGTGGGGCAGGAACCACGACGGGAAGACCGAGATGAGTCCCAGGATGAACAGGATGATCGCGCCGACCAGCGCCTTTTTGTCGCGGCGCAGGAAGCGCCACGCGCGCACCAGCGCGTGCCCGACCGGGGAGGCGTACCTCACGTCGAGCTCCGGGTGCGCGGGTCCAGCATCGCCGTGGCGACGTCGGAGATGAAGATGGCGATCAGCACGGCGACGGTGATGAGCAAGAAGAGCGCCTGCATCAGCGGGAAGTCCTCGTTCTCCACCGCCTGGAGGAGCATGAAGCCGACCCCGGGGTAGTTAAAGACGTACTCGACGAGGATCGCGCCGCTGATGACGAAGCCCAGCGACATCGCAAAGCCAGTCAAGTTCGGCAGCAGCGCGTTGCGCCCCGCGTACTGGAGCAGGATCCGCCGGGGCTTCAACCCCTTGGCGCGCGCCATCTTCACGTAGTCCTCGGCGACCACCGTGATCATGTTGTTGCGCATGGTGAGGATCCACCCGCCGATCGCGGTGATGAGGATGGTCGCCGCAGGCAGCACCGAGTGGTCGAGCACGTCGCCGACGAAGCCCCACGACAGCGTGGGCACGACGGTCTCGGTGTAGCCGCCGAGCAGTGGGAACCAGCCCAGCGTGAGCGCGAACAGCCACACCGCGAGCAGCCCGATCCAAAAATACGGGAACGCCGAGACCACGATGAACACGGGGGGCAGCACCGAGTCCAGCACCCCGCCGCGGCGCCACGCGGCGATCGCGCCAACCGCGGTGCCGATCACGAAGCCGAGGATCGTCGTGATGCCCACGAGCCCCAACGTCCAGGGCAGCGCCTTGGCGATGACCGACGTCACCGAGAGCGGGAAGTAGCCAACCGAGACCCCGAACTGGCCCCGCAGGGTGTTACCGAGGTACTGGAAGTACTCGGTGACGACGTTGGCGTGGGTGTGGACGTTGAACGCGGCCTCCAGCGCCTTCATCGCGCTGGGGTTCACGTGGCCCCGGAAGCGGGCCATCATGGCCTCGGCGGGGTTGCCCGGCATGAGCCGGGGGATGAAGAAGTTCACGGTCATCGCCGACCACAGGGCCACCGCAAGGAAGCCCACGCGTCGGACGAGGAATCTCATCTCCCCGGCTCAGCCTGGCCGTCACCTATCCAATCGGCTTCAGGTGCAGCAACACCACGCCCCAGTCCGGGATGTTGTACAGCCCGGGCTGGGCGTACGAGTTCGTCGGGGACGGGAAGCCGGTGTACTGCTTGGAGTTGTACTGGAACCAGTCGACCTCCTCCAGGACCGGGATCACGGGGACCTGGGTCGCCATGACGTTCTGGAGCTGGTTGAGGATCGAGTGCTGGGTCGCGCTCGACGTCGTCGACGTGTACTGGTTGAGCAGCGCGTCGACCGCGGGCGAGCTGTAGCGCTCCCAGTTCGACGACGCCGCGGTGCCGATCGGCGCGGAGTTCTTGGAGAAGAGCCACTGGCGCATCTCGTAGAACGGCGCGGGGCCGCCGGCCTCGGCGTTGTAGGCGAGCTGGTACTTGCCCGAGTAGAGGTCGGAGTAGAAGTTGGTCGCGGCGACGCCGTCGACCGTGATCTTGATGCCGACCTTGGCCAGCTCCTGGCCCACCACCTGCATCGACGCCACCCAGTCGGAGTAGCCGCCGTTGGTCATGATCGTCAGCGCGAGCTGCTTGCCGTTCTTGGTCATCACGCCGTTGACGAGCTTGTAGCCGTCGGCCTCGAGGATCGACTTGGCCTTGGCCGGGTTGTAGCCCGTGCCGATCTTGGCCACCGCGGCGCTCGACGCCCACGAGCTGAAGGTCGGCGAGACGATGCCGTCCTGGCTCGCGGGCGGCTCGTAGCCGTACTCGCCGATCCGCGACATCGACGCGCGGTCGATGCCGTAGCTGATCGCCTGGCGCACCGCGACGTCGTTGAGCGGCGCGACGGTGAGGTTGGGGAAGAGCACGACGTTGGCCACCGGCGGGAACCAGTAGGAGTTACCCGCGAGCTTGTCGACGTAGTAGCTCTTGATGTTGGGGATGAACTGGCTGCCCCACGCGCTCTGGCCGGTCGCCAGGTACTCGTTGCACGTGTTGTTGGACAGGAACGCCGGCATGTTGACGGTCTTGACCTTGGCGAGGCCCATCTGCCAGTAGTGCGGGTTGGCGGTCCACTGGATGTTCTGGGGCGTGCACTTGTTCATGACGTAGCCGCCCGAGCCCAGCGGGGTCGAGTCGGCGTAGGTCACCGGGTTGGCGATCTTGCTCCATAGGTGCTGGGGCACGATCGGGGTCTGTCCGGCGACGTAGTAGAAGTACGGCACCGCGGGGGACTTGAACGTGAAGACCACCTGGTTGGCGCCCTTCTGGGCCACCGACGAGAGCACGGTCCACACCGCGTTGACGTCAAGCGCGGCGTGGGACTTGATCAGGTTGAAGGTGTAGGCGACGTCGGCCGCGGTGAGCGGCTTGCCGTCGGTCCACTTGACCCCCGAGCGGATTGTGAAGGTCAGCGTCTTGTTGCCGTTGCTCCACGCGTACGAACTCGCGAGCCACGGGGTCACCTTGGCGTTGTTGAGCGCGTCGATGAAGTCCAAGGTCTCGTAGGTGACGCCCACCGAGTACGCCGCGTCCGACGGGTTGAACGGGTTGAACGTGCACGGCCAGAGCAGGCCCTGCTCGTTGGCCAGGTTGAGCGGCTTCTGCGCCGTCGCCCCGGCCGGTGTTGCGGTGACCAGCGCCACGGTCGCGGAGCCAACCGCGACGAACGTGCCGGCCATCAGCGCCATCGACGAGACCACGAGCCCCGCCCTCCACTTTCCTCTCATCACGAAACTCCTTTGTCTCGAACCCGAGGGTTCGCGGCGGTGGCCCTCATGGTCGCCGTCAACGGGCCGACGCGAGCACTGGCTCGGAGAAGAGTCTTAATGGCGTTAAGGACGGCGACAGCGCCGATCTCCTCGCCCCAACCTCCGCCGATACACCCCTCGTGCCAACCCTGAGCAAAACATAGTTGACCGCTTCGCGCCCCGTCGCGGCTCAGGCCGTGGAGGTCACCTTGGAGAGCCCCGGGGACGTGTCGATGGGTCGGCCCCGACGCTCGCCGAGGCGCAGGCTCAGCACCTGGGCCACGACGACCTGCGCCAGTCCGAGGCTCCAGTTGGGGAGGTGTTCGGCCAGGACGACCTCGTGGTCGGCGTTCGTCGCGCCGCGGCTGCCCGAACGCACGGCCACGGTGCTCATGCCCGCGTCGCGACAGTCCGACAGCACGACCGCCGCGAGCTCGTCGGTCAGCTCCTCGGTGACGCACAGCAGCAGCGTCGCGCCGTGGCCGTCCGCGCCAATCGGGCCGTGCAGGTAGTCGGCCGCGGCGAAGGCCTCTGCGCGCAGCCCCGCGACCTCGCGAATCTTGAGCGACGCCTCGGCCGCGACTGCGTAGCCGACCCCTCGCCCCACGACGGTGAGCCCGCCGTCGACGTCGAGCGCGTCGAGGGGCAGAGGCTCGTCGAGCGCCCACGCCGCGATTCGGCCCACCACGCCGGGCAGTTCGTCCATGCCCTCGAGAGGCCGGGCGTCGATCGCCTCGACCAACTGAG
>JBOGFU010000002.1:0-6437 GCA_050743545.1 Acidimicrobiales bacterium
CTACCGGGTCATCGACCGGGATTCGCGGTCGCGTCCCCTCGTGAGCGAGCGGGTAAGGGGCCGCCAATCACGAGGTCACGTCGCGGTCGCGTGGGCCGGTTGACAGGTACCGCGAGCGGTGCTAGTCAAAGGTCACGCGTGACCGCTCGGGGGAGCAATGACAAGACGAGGGCGGGCCGCGACCCGCTCATGCCACCCGTAGGGCCCGAGACCGTGGGCCGCCCGCAGGGTCGGGGTGTCGGTATCGAGGGGCTAACGACGACGTCGTATGTGTGGTTCGAGTGAACAAGAAGGAGAGACAACCGTGATGACTAAGAATCGATTGATCACTGTCATGTCGGCCGCCTCGCTCATCGTGGGGATTGCCCTCGCGACCGGGGGCGTGGCGACGGCGAACGACTCCAGCCACGGTGGCGGGGTGACGTCATCGAGCCTCGGCGCCTACGCACCGACATTTGTGGGGCCCGCGGGCACCGGGTGCGCGTCGGGCTGCGACCTGCTCACCGGTCCGCTCTCCTCACCGTCGACGGCGTTGCTGTCTCCCACGACGACGTCGGGGTCGACCCAGCCCACGGGGACGACCCAAACCGTCGCGGCGGGCGTCATCGCCGCGGCCCACTACCACACGACGCCGTCGCCACTCAACGACCACGCTGCGCCGGACCCCGCGCCGCCGAGCGTCAACTGCGGAAACTTCGGCTCCGGTTGTGACGCGGTGAGCACGTCGTCGGGCGGCGCGGTGGGGGTCAAGGGACTCAACGCCGTCGACAGCGGCACGCTGAGCACCAACGTGGGTGGCGACATCGAGCCGGCCGACCAGGGTCTCTGCGCGGGTAACGGCTACGTGGTCGAGGACAACAACATCGGCGAGGTCCTCGTGCTCAACACCGCGCTTCACCGCGAATCGGGGGCGATCTCGATGGACACGATGTTGGGTCTGACGTCGATCAACTGGAGCAGTGGTGGCGACATCTCGTGCCTCTACGACCAGAGCAACGGCGGTCACTTCTTCTTTACCGAGTTCGTGTCGGCGAGTAGCGAGGCCGACGGGGGCACGTTCGCGGGCTGCTTCGCCGGCGTGGCCAACACGTGCTACGAGGCGATCGCCGTGACCACGGGGTCGAGCCCCTTTGGCCCGTACAACGTGTACTTCGTCAACGCCAACTACAACCCCTCGGAGCCGGGTGCGCCGTACCTGCTCAACGACTTCGCGAAGATCTCCGCGACCCGAGACGCGTTCCTGCTCTTCTATGACGAGTTCCCGCTCGTCACACCGGGCGTGGGCGGGGGCGGATTCAACGGCGCCCAGGAGTTCGCCTTTAACAAGACCGCGCTCGAGGAGGGCCTGCCGGTGTTCAAGCACAACGGCCAGCCCAACCCGGAGTTCACCGTCGCGATCGAAAACATGGGAAACCTCCCGACGCCCAACGGGACCTGTGCGTCGGACAACCTGAACAACCAGCCGGCCACCTCGTGCTGGTACTCAGTGATTCCCACCATTCCCGCGGACTCCAGTCAGTGGGACAACAGTCACGGCGGGTCGGCGTTCATGATGGACACGCTCGACTACTACGGGCTCGGCGACAACCGGCTGGCGGTGTTCGACTGGACCGGGCTGGGCAACCTCAACAGCGACAACTGCGCGAGTTGCTCGGGCATCCACTTCGGCGGGCAACTCTTCTCGGGCGTCCAGACCTACTACGACGAAGCCTTCGTCGCGCCTCAGAAGGTCGGGCCGATCCCCCTGGGCGATCAGTGCGGGGCGGCGGGGCTGAGCACTGACACGAGCTGCCCCGAGGGCGGCATCGAGACCAACGGCGACAACGTGACGCAGGCGGCCCAGTCTCAGGGGCAGCTCTGGACCGCGGTGAGCACCGCGATCACCCAGTCGTTCCACGGGGGCGCGGCCGAGAACCACATCGGCGCGGCGTACTTCGTCGTGGGGACCAGCTCGTTCGACAGCTCGGGCAAGTTCTCGCTGACCGGTGAGGGCTACATCGCCGCGGCGCACGAGGACCTCGAGTTCCCAGCTATGGCGGTGACCCCGACCAGCGGATTTGGCAACGGACCGGGCGGCGCGATTGTGGCCTTCACGCTGTCGGGTAACGGCGGGCCCGGCGGCGCTGACCACGGCGGCTACTACCCGAGCACCGCCTACGGCCGCGTGAGCGCGAACTCCAACGGACTCCAGGGTTCGACGATCAACGTCGTCGACCTTGGCCAGTCTCCCGAGGACGGATTCGCCGAGTACCTCGGCTATCCCGGACCGACCGACCCGCGCTGGGGTGACTACAGCAACGCCGTCTACATGCCGGGGACCGGTCGGGTCTACTTCGCGACCAACTACATCCAGTACCGCAACTGCTCGGACAGCGCGCTCCTCGCGTCGGACTTCGCGACCTGCGGCGGCACGCGTGACATCTACGCCAACTGGGGGACGTCAGTCAACTACGTCACCCCGTAGCCACTGACGCGGCGGCGGCCGGCCGAGATCCCCGGGCGGGCTCGGCCGGCCGGGTCGCATCATCGATTGGTGCGCCGGCCGGGACTTGAACCCGGAACCTGTTGATTAAGAGTCAAATGCTCTGCCAATTGAGCTACCGGCGCGGGCCGAGTCTATACGTCGCCTTTGATCCGCACCGGGTCGACGCACCGAGCGCATCGGTCACACGACCTCGTGACTTCGCCGGGCGTGCGACGGTGGAATCAGCGCGGGGCGTCGAGTCGACCGCGCCGTCGCGCGTCGCGCTGGGTTGATGAGTCGGCGATGGCGACGCAATCCCTGCGCCCATCGACTACGTAGTACTAGGCGGAGATCCGCTGTCGGCAAGGGCGCGGGGGTCCCCAATTGACCTATTAACGACTGATAAATTGAGCCAGAGTTGGACTGTCGTCGACGGCGAGTAGTCCATCCGATGAGAGTCTGGCCGATTGTCGGAATGCCATGAAATCAGGGCATTAAGGGCTGGGAGATCCGACTCATGACGACCGTTACCGACGAGCGCCGCAGGGGCTCACGTACGCGCACGAAGTCGAGCGCGGCCGCGATCGAGGTGCTGGGCCAGCGTCGCGACGCGACCGAGCTCACCGACGCGCCGGTCACCGCGGGCCTCGAGCGACCGTCGCGCGTCTGGCTCGTCTACGCGGTACTCGGCGTGTTCATGGTCGCCTACATCGTCTCGCTGCTCGTGCGAAGCCCCAACGACCAGCTGACCTGGCTCGATGGGTGGTGCGTCGCGGGGGTCGAAGTCGTCGCGTCGTTGGCCTGCGTCTACCGCGGCGTCACCCGACGCGTCGACCGCGCGGCGACCTGGGTGCTCGCGGGGGCGCTCATGGCCTGGGCGATTGGTGACGCGCTCCTGACGTTCGAGTCCCTCGGGGGCAAGACGCCGTCGGTGCCGTCGACCGCCGACGCGTTCTACCTGCTCTTTTATCCCCTGGCCTACGTCGCGACGGTGTCGCTGCTGCAGAAGGGGCTTGGTCGCCTGGCCAAGCCGAACTGGCTCGACGGGATCGTCGCCGGGATGGGCGCCGCGGCGCTGTGCGCGACGTTCGCCTTCCACAGCATCGTCAAGCTCGTGGGCGGGACCGCGGGCTCGGCCGCGGTGAGCCTGGCCTACCCGATCGGCGACCTGCTCCTGCTCACGCTGGTCATCGGGGGCACCGTGCTGCTGAGCGGGCGCTGGAGTCGGTCGTGGCTCCTGCTCGCGAGCGGGCTCGTCGTCATCGTCATCGGCGACACCTTCAACCTCTTCTCGTCGTCCCAGCTCGCGACGCGATTCGGCGCCGACTTCAACGCCGCGGCGTGGCCCTCGGCAATCGTGCTCATGTCGATCTCGGTGTGGGTCGCGCCCCGGCGCGTTGACGTTCTGCACGAGGAGCGCACGACGGGCATGCTGATGCCGGGACTCGCGTCACTCGCGTCGCTGGTCATCCTCGTCGTCGGCACGGTCCAGCACGTGAGCGAGGTCGCGGTCGACCTGGCCATCGCCACGCTCGTCGTCGTGGGCGCGCGACTGGCGATCTCCGCGCGGAGCCTACGGATCATGACCGAGGAGCGCCACCGTCAGGCCAACACCGACGAGCTCACCGGGCTGGGCAACCGGCGCCAGCTGACCCACGTGCTCTAGACCTTCTTCGCCGACGAGGCCGCGAGCACCGCCGAGCAGCGTCGACTGGCCTTCCTCTTCGTGGACCTCAACCACTTCAAGGAGATTAACGACACCTTCGGGCACCCCGCGGGTGACGAACTTCTTCGCCAACTGGGGCCGCGCCTCACCGCCGCGGTGGGCACGCGTGGCACGGTCGTGCGATTGGGCGGCGACGAGCTCGGCGTGGTCCTGATCGACGTCGACGAGTCCGTCGCCACCGAGGTCGCCGAGCGCCTCGTCGCCGAGATCGAGGCGCCGTTCCTGCTCCACAAGATCAACGCCTCCGTAGGTGCGAGCATCGGCGTGGCGATGGTGCCCGGCGACGCCCACGACCCGTCGTCGCTGATGTGGTGCGCCGACGTCGCGATGTACCGCGCCAAGCTCGGCGGCGTGCCCGTGGTCTTCTTCGACCAGAGCCTCGACGGTGACGAGAATCAGATTCGCCTCGTCGAAGACCTCGCGCGCGCGGTCCACGAGGGCGAGCTCGAGCTGCACTACCAGCCCGTGCTCAACCTGCGCATCGGGAAGATTCGCTCGGTCGAGGCCCTGCTGCGCTGGCCCCACCCCGAGTTCGGCATGATCCCGCCGCTCAAGTTCCTGCCCCTGGCCGAGGACGCCGGGCTCATGGGACCTCTCACCGCGTGGGTCCTCAACGAGGCGATCTCCCAGTGCGCGACCTGGTGCGCCGACGGCGTCGACGTCGCCGTGTCGGTCAACGTGTCGACGTCGAATCTCTTAGAGGACGGCTTCACCGACGTCGTCGAGGGACTCCTCGAGCGCCACGGCCTGCCCGCCGACCACCTCGTCATCGAGATCACCGAGGGGACGATCATCTCGAACTTCGAGCTCTCCCAGCGCGTCATCGAGCGGATGCGCGACCTCGGCATCGTCGTGTCCATCGACGACTTCGGCGCCGGGGTGACGTCGCTCGCCTACCTCGCCAGCCTGGCGGTGGGCGAGCTCAAGCTCGACCGCACGTTCATCACCGACCTCGGCACCGCCGCGGGCCGCGACCTCGACATCGTGCGCGCGACGATCAACCTGGGTCACGAGATGGGGTTGCGCGTGGTGGCCGAGGGGATCGAGGACGTCGAGACGCTCAACCTGCTCAACGAGTTGGGCTGTGACCTCGCCCAGGGCTACTACATCAGCCGGCCCACCCCGCCCGACAAACTCTCGTTCAAGACCAACGAGCCCGCCAACGACCCGGTGCCCGTCGGCTAGCTAGGAGTGCTGGACCGACTTGACTTCGAGGAACTCCTCGAAGCCAAACGCGCCGAGCTCGCGCCCGACCCCCGACTGCTTGTAGCCGCCGAAGGGCGCGACGACGTTGAACGCCCCGCCGTTGATCTCGACCTGGCCCGTGCGAAGCTTGCGCGCGACCTCGAAGGCTTTGGCGTCGCTTTCGGCCCAGACCCCGCCGGCGAGCCCGTAGGGCGAGTCGTTGGCGATGGCGACGGCCTCGTCCTCTGAGTCGTAGGGGATGATCGAGAGCACTGGGCCGAAGATCTCCTCTCGCGCGATCGTCATGTCGTTGCGCACGTCGGAGAACACCGTGGGGCGCACGTAGTGGCCGGCCTCGAGCCCCTCGGGGGCGTCGGCGCCGCCCAGGATCAGGCGAGCCCCCTCGTCGACGCCCTTGGTGATGTAGTCGCGCACGCGCTGACGCTGGGCCTCGCTCACCAGCGGGCCCAGCAGCGACGACCCGGTGATGGGGTCGGCGGGGGCGAACCCCTGCGCCGCGGCGACCGCGAGCTCTTCGACCTCGGCCAGCCGCGCGCGCGGCACGAGCATGCGCGTGAGCGCCGAGCACGTCTGGCCCGAGTTGAGGTAGCACTTGAACACGCCGTCGGGGACCGCGCGCGAGAAGTCGGCGCCCTCGAGCAGGATGTTGGCGGACTTTCCCCCGAGCTCCAACGCGACGCGCTTGACCCCCTCCGCGGCGAGGGCCATCACGCGCTTGCCCGCGCGGGTCGACCCGGTGAACGAGACCATGTCGACCAGGGGGTGAGCGGCGATCGCCTCTCCCACGATCGGCCCCGGCCCGGTCACCAGGTTGAACACCCCGCGCGGCAGCCCGATCTCGTCAATGATCTCGGCGAGCGCGAACGCGTTGAGCGGCGCGACCTCGCTGGGCTTGAGCACGACCGTGCACCCCGCGGCCAGCGCCGGGGCGACCTTGTTGGCTATCTGGTGGAGCGGGTAGTTCCACGGGGTGATGGCGCCGACCACGCCGACGGGCTCGCGCACGAGCGTGGAGTTGTTGACCTCTTCCTCCCAGACGAA
>JBOGFU010000003.1:0-2676 GCA_050743545.1 Acidimicrobiales bacterium
CCCCCCGGGCCCGGCGCGCCCCGCCTGCATCGCAGCTCGGCGCACCGTCTCCTCGGCGGGGTGGCCGGCGGCCTAGGGGAGCGCTTTGACCTCGACCCCAACATCGTGCGCGTCGCGTTCGTCGTGCTCTCGGTGCTGTGGGGGTTCGGCGTCGCGCTCTACCTGGCGATGTGGGTTCTGATCCCGCGCGACGCGTCGAGCGACGCCCCGACTCGCGATCCGTCGGCCAAGCCGGGCTCGCGGTGGCCCACGTTCGGGCTCCTGGTCGTCGCGCTGCTGTTGGGTCTGCTGCTCGTCCTGGCAATCGGCCACGGACACCGCTACGGGCCGCACGTGGGAATCGGCGGCGGCTTCGTCGTGCTCTGGCTGGTGTTTCTCATCGGCCTGGCGTTCGTGACGATGCGCGGGCCCCGCAAGCGCTCCGTGGCGCGGGTCCTCACGACGCTGCTCCTGGCCTTTGTCTCGGTCATCGTCGTCCTCGGCGGGGCCTTCGCGATCTTCGTCGCCACGACCGGTGTGCCGATCACGGGCGGCATTGGCTCACGTTCGTGGGCGCCGATCTCGGTCGCGGACACCCGACACTCGTACCGCACCGAGTTGGGCTCGTCGCACCTCGACCTCTCCGCGGTGCGCTTCCCGGCGGGCGGCTACACGATCGACGCGTCCGTCGCCGTGGGGGTCCTCACGATTGAACTCCCGGCCAAGGCGGTCGTCGACGTTCGCTCCCAGGTCGGTGGGGGCTCGGTCCGCTACGGCGTCGTCCACCCGTGCGTCATCCAGGACGGCTACATCCAGAATTACTGCGGATTTGAGCCCTACCCGTTCTCGCAGGTCCCCGCCGGACTGACCGGCGCGGCCATCGCGCGCGCGCCGCACCTACACCTGGTGGCTCAGGTGGGTGTCGGTCGCATCACAATCGAGCGCGCGCCCTAGCCGGCGAGGAGTCGACGCTCGTCGTCCTCGCCGAGCCAACGCTCGGGCCAGACGCGGTCGCCCCACCATTCGAGGACCTCGCTGACCGAGTCGCCGAGGGGTCGTAGGAAGAGGCCGTGGCTGAGCGCCTTGGCCGACGACACGGCCATGACCGTCTCGTCTCCGCCGCCGGACCAGAGGGGGAATTTTGCCTCCCACCCCAAGGCGGCGACGCGCTCGGGCTCGACGACCTCGACCGACGAGCCCTCCGGACCGACCTGAGCCACCACGCGCTCGACGAGGTCGACGTAGGTCGTCGCCGGGTTGGGCCCGGCGACGTGGAAGTCACCCGTGGTCGCGTTGGTCACGAGACCGACGACGAAGTTGGCCAAGTCGCGCGCGTCGATGTACTGCATCGAGCTTTCGCGCGGGCCCGGCACCGCGACGACGCCACCGCGGCGCGCGCGCTGAACCCAGTAGGGAAAGCGCAGGGTCGCGTCGTGGGCGCCGATGACGTAGGTCGGTCGCACGATCGCCGTGGCGTCGCCGAAGTGGGAACGCCCGGCGCGTTCGGCGGCGGCCTTGAGCGGGCCGTAGGTCTCGCCGGTGATCGGCGCGTCGAGGTCGAGGCCGTCGCCCGCCCAGGTCTCGGCGTCGTCCTCGGTCGCGCCGTGGTGCGCCGGGTCGCGGTAGGCCGAGATCGACGAGATCTGTAGGTAGTGGCCCGCGTCGCCGATCGCGGCCGCCAGGCGATCGACGTCGCTCGGTCGAAAGGCCGTGACGTCAATCGTCGCGTCGAAGGCGCGTCCGTTGAGCGCAGAGAGGTCTCGGGTGCGGTCGCCCACGAGCCGCTCCACCTCGACGGGCAGGTCGTTGGCGGTCACGCCGCGGTTGATCACGGTGACGTCGTTGCCTTGGCGCAGGAGCGCGAGGGAAATGGCGCGTCCCACGAATGACGTTCCACCGACGACGAGGGTCTTCACGGGTTCCTCCTTTGGCGAAGTCTCACCCTACGAGGCACACCCGATGAACGTGTCCGAGAGGCCGTCACCCCTGGTAAAAGGGGTGTTCCAGTGAACCCGTGGCACGGCGTTGACAGGTGACGGTGGCGACGAGAGACTCCGCGCGTGGCGGCGGCGACGATCGACGAGTATCTCGCGGGGTTGGGCGAGACCCAGCGAGCGACGCTCGAGGTGCTCCGCGCGACCCTCCACGACCTCCTGCCCGACGCCCAGGAGTGCATCTCGTACGCCATCCCGGGGTTCCGCGTCGAGGGCCACGTGGTCGCCGGGTTCGCGGCCTTCAAGAACCACCTGAGCTACTTCCCCCACAGCGGGTCGATCATTCCGCAGATGCGCCGTGAGCTGCGCGGCTTCCACACGACCAACGCCACGCTGCGCTTCGCCAACGACGCGCCACTGCCACGCGACCTCGTCGCGCGCCTGGTCGAGCTGCGCCTGGCCCAGCTGCGAGCTCAGCGCACCTAGCCCGGGCGCGACAGCCCGTCGGTAGCCTGAGCTCATGGGCCTGTCGCTCGTCGCGAGCACGGACCTGGGCGCCCTCGTCGACCGCTTCGTCGGGTCGCGAGCGCCCAGCGATGACCCGCTCGCCCGCGAGGTCGTCGTCGTACCCACCGTCGTGGTCGGCCAGTGGTTCGAGCAGGCTGTCGCCACGCGCACCGGGCAGCCGGGGCGCGGCGACGGCGTGGCCGCCAACCTCGACCTGATCTTTCTCCGCGGCCTCGTCGGGCTCGCCCTCTACGGC
>JBOGFU010000004.1:0-2964 GCA_050743545.1 Acidimicrobiales bacterium
AGGCAGTAGCGGGTCATCTTGTCGCCCAGGGCTCCGCCGACCCAGGTCCCCGACACGTAGCGGATGTTGTAGAAGTCAAAGAGGAGCAGCGCGCCGAACTCGCTCGCGTCCAGCGCGGCGCGAGCGCGCGCCAGGCGGTAGTCGCGCAGGCGCGCGAAGTCGACCCGGGACTCAAAGTCGACCCCCATGTGGCCCGGGGTGTTCATCACCGGCCCGAAGCCCTCCCTCACGCTGGCCCCAGACCGTCGTCGACCTCGACGTCCTCGGGGGTGAGGACCATTCCCGAGCGGCGCGCCTGCTCGAGCAGGAGCACCGCGAAGTCCTCCGACTCATAGCCCGCGCCCACCGCGCTCGCCACCAGCTCACGAACCAGCGACGCCACGGGCATGGGCACCCCCGCGTCGCGCGCCGCACCCAGGCCGATGTCGAAGTCCTTCTCCAACAGCACCGGCGTGAAGGTCGGGGTGAAGTCGAGGTGCACCAGCGCGGGCGACTTGTAGCGCGTGAAGGCTGACCCCATCACCGACGAGTTGAAGAACTCGAGCAGCGCGGCGCGTGACACGCCGCCGCTCTCGGCCAGGGTCAGGACTTCGGTCAGCGCCTGGGCGACGACGCCGAGCATGACGTTGTGGCAGATCTTGACCAGACGGGCGACCTCACCCTCGCCGACGTAGGTGACCCCGGCGCCCAGCTGGTTGAGCAGGGGCTCGGCCACGTCAAAGGCCGCACGCGACCCCGACGCGCACAGGGTCAGACGCCCCGAGGCGACGACCTTGGGGTTGCCACTCACCGGCGCGGCGAGAAACTCAACGCCGCGCGCGGCACAGGCCTCGCGCATCTCGGCCGAGACCTCGGCCGAGACCGTCGAGCAGTCGACGATGACCCCGGGGGCTCGTCGCGGGTTCGACAGCAGGCTGTCGGCGCCGGCGGTCACCTCGCGCAGGTCGTCGTTGGCCGAGACCATGACGAAGACGACGTCGCAGTCCGCGAGGTCGCGCGGCGAGTCGACCACGGTCGCGCCCAGGGCGCCGAGCGCCTCGGCCTTGTCGCGCGTGCGATTGGTCACGCGCACGTCGAGGCCCGCGCGGATGAGGCGCGTGGACATCGCCGAGCCCATGCGGCCGCAGCCCACCCAACCAATTCGTGTTCCCGCGGGCATCGTCGTCCCCTCTCAGTGGGTGGTCGTTCCGACGGCGCCGCCCAGGTAGAGCGCGCCGATCTCGGGGTTGTTGAGGACCTCGGCGCCCGTGCCCGCGAGGCGCACGCGTCCGTTCTCGAGCACCACGCCGTGGTGACTCATCCGTAGCGCCTGGCGCGCGTTCTGCTCGACCAACAACACCGTGCGCCCGAGGCTATTCATCATGCGAATCGTGGCGAACATCGATCGCAGGGTCTTGGGGTCGAGCCCCATCGAGGGCTCATCGAGCACGACGAGGTCGGGCTCGAGCATGAGGCACCGCGCGAACTCCACCAGGCGCTGCTGGCCCCCCGAGAGGCTCCCGGCCTTGTCGCGCGCTCGCTCGGCGACGATGGGGAAGAGCTCGCGCACCTCGGCCTTGCGCCGCGCCACCACGCGCTTGTCACGCACCAGATAGGCACCGAGGTCGATGTTCTCGTCGACGGTCATCTCCCTGAAGAGGCTGTGGTTCTGAGGCACCTGGACCACGCCCAGGCGCAGAATCGCCTGGGGGTGGAGCCCAACGAGGGGCGTGCCGCGGAACCAGATCTGGCCGAGGCGCGGGCGCACCAGCCCACTCACCGCCTTGAGCAGGGTCGACTTGCCCGAACCGTTGGGGCCGACGATGGACGTGACCCCACCCTCGTTGACGATGAAGTCGACGCCCTTTAGGACGTCACCGCCGCCGTAGCCGGCGACCACGCCCTCGAATCGTAGGAACTCCTCAGCCATGGGTGAGCTCCAGCTCCTCGTCGTCGTCGCCACCGCCGAGGTAGGCGTCGAGGACCCGCGGGTCGTCACGCACCTGGGCCGGGGTGCCGGTGACCAGGTCGCTCCCCTGGTGCATCACGGTGACCGTGTCGCACAGCCTCATCACGAACTCCATGTTGTGTTCGACGATGAGGAAGGTCTTGCCCGAGGCGTCGAGCGCTCGAATCTTGTCGGAGATCGTGTTGATGAGGGTGAGGTTGACTCCCCCCGCGGGCTCGTCGAGCAGGATCACGTCGGGATCGGCGACGAGCACGTAGGCGAGCTCTAAGAGCTTGCGCTGACCGAAGGAGAGCGCGCCCGCCGAAAGGTGCGCGAGCCGAGCGATGCCGACGAAGTCAAGCCACTCCATCGCGGCGTCGACCTCGACGCGCGACGACATCGAACGCGTCAGGCCCCGAAGCCACCCCTCGTCGCGCTGGGAGGCGACGAGCATGTTCTCGAGCACGGTGATCCTCGAGAAGATCCGCGTGAGCTGGAAGGTCCGGCCGACCCCCGCGGCGAAGATCGCGTTGGGTCGCGCGTTGGTGACGTCGCGCCCGCGAAGGCTGACTCGCCCGGAGTCGGGGCGCACGTAGCCGGTCACCACGTTAAAGAGGGTGGTCTTGCCCGAGCCGTTGGGACCGATGAGCCCGGTGATGGACCCCTCGGCGACCGACAGCGAGCACGCGCTGAGCGCCTGAACCCCGCCGAAGGCCTTCGTCGCGCCCGAAACGCTGAGGAGCTCGCTCACGTCGTGCCCATGATCGACACGGTGTTGGCGTCGACTTCGGAGCGCTCACGCTCGGCCCGGCGCGTGACCCGGTCGCGAATCGCCACCACCACCCCTTGGGGCATGAAGAGCACGACGATGAGGAAGAGCGAGCCGAACGTGATGAGGTAGAGCGAGCCGGACGAGTAGGTCACCGTCAGGTACTGCTGGAGGCTCTCGAGCACCAGCGCGCCCAGGAGCGGGCCCGAGATCGTGCCCAGCCCGCCGAAGAACGCCATGAGCGCGACCGAGAGGTCGAAGAGGGGGT
>JBOGFU010000005.1:0-7293 GCA_050743545.1 Acidimicrobiales bacterium
TGTCGTGGTCGCCGCGGTGCGCGCGCGGCTGCGCTCGACGACGGGCGACCTCATCCTCGACGCGGACCCGGGACGCCTCGCCCGACACCTCGCGCGCCGGCGCCGCGACGCGATCACGCCCATCGTCAACGTGCTCGGTGAGGCGGTCCTCGGCGAAGCCGAGGCCGCGGACCGCACCGCGCGCGTGCTCGAGATGATCGCGAGGCCCAGCGTCGACTGCGTGTCGGTCAAGCTCTCGTCGATCGCGAGCCAACTCGTGACCCTCGACCACGCCGGGTCGCTCGCCCGCGTCGGGGCGCGCCTGCGCGACATCTACCGCGCCGCGGCCCGCGACGGCGTCTTCGTCAACCTCGACATGGAGGAGTACCGCGACCTGCGGCTCACCCTCGACGCGTTCACCAGCGTTCTCGACGAGCCCGAGTTCGCGACGTTGGCGGCGGGCGTGGTGCTCCAGGCCTACCTGCCCGAAGCCCACGACGCGCTCGACGAGCTCATTGGCTGGGCCGCGAGTCGCTCGCGACGCGGCGCGAGCCGCGTCAAGGTGCGACTCGTGAAGGGCGCCAACCTGGCGATGGAGCGCGCGGAGGCCCAGCTCCACGGCTGGACGCCGGCGCCGTACGCGACCAAGGCCGACGTCGACGCGAGCTACGCGCGGCTGCTCGACGTGGCCCTCTCACCCGACGTCGCGGGGCTGCGGGTCGCCGTCGCGAGCCACAACCTCTTCGACGTGGCGTGGGCGCTGGAGGTCGCCGCGGCGCGCGGCGTGGGCGACCGCCTCGACGTCGAGATGCTCGAGGGCATGGCCAACGCCGAGGCGCTCGCGCTGGCGCGCGACGGTGAGCGCGTCCTCGTCTACACCCCCGTGACCCGCCGCGACGACTTCGACGCCGCGGTGAGCTACCTCGTGCGTCGCCTCGACGAGAACACCGCGCCGGAGAACTATCTCGCGTCGTCGCTCGACATCGCCGACGACGCGGCGGTCTTCGACGACCAGCGCCTCCGGTTCGCTGCCTCGGTGGGCGGGCGCCACGCGGTCAGTCGACAGTCCCGGCGCCACGGCCCCGCCGAGGCGCTTCGTCGTGGCTTCGTCAACTGCGCCGACGGCGATCCGACCGATCCCCTCTACGTCGACGCCGTTAGTCGAGCCCGCGACTCGTTGGACGCTCGCACGGGCGACTGGGTCGGTCCGACCGGCGACGACCCGGTCGACGGGATCGACCCCAGCGCGCACGGCGCGCCGTGGTACCGCTACGGCGTCGCGGGCGTCAGCGACGTTGACGCCGCGGTCGAGCGCGCACGCGCGGCGGCACCCGGGTGGGAGGCTCGCGGCGCGGCGGCGCGCTCGGCGCTGCTCGAGCGCGCGTCCGACCTGATCGACGAGAGTCGGGCGTCGGCGATCGCCGTGATGGCGCGCGACGCGGGCAAGACGGTCGCCGAGTCCGACCCCGAGGTCAGCGAAGCCGTCGACTACCTGCGCTACTACGCGCGGCGCGCGAGCGACCTCGACGGCTCCGCGCCGCTGGGCGTGGTCTGCGTCGTGCCACCGTGGAACTTCCCCTACGCGATTCCCGCGGGCGGGGTGGCCGCGTCACTCGCCGCGGGCAACTCGGTGATCTTGAAGCCCGCCCCCGAGGCGGTCGCCACCGCCCACCACGTGGCCGAGCGCCTGTGGGCCGCGGGGGTCCCGCGCGACGTGCTACAGGTCCTGCCCACGCGCGACGACGACGTCGGGCGGCGCCTGGTGACCCACGCGGGGGTCGACGCGGTGGTGCTCACCGGGGCGTTCGACACCGCGCGGCTCTTTGCCTCCTGGCGACCGGAGCTGAACCTGCTCGCCGAGACGAGCGGGAAGAACGCGCTCGTCGTCACCGCGTGCGCCGACGTCGACCTCGCGGTGCGCGACCTCGTGGCCAGCGCGTTCGCCCACGCCGGCCAGAAGTGCAGCGCGGCGAGCCTGGGAATCATCGACGCGAGCCTGCTGGGCGAGGGGCCATTCGTGCGCCAGCTCGTCGACGCGGTGACCAGCCTCGTCGTCGGCCCGGCGCGAGACCCCGCGACGGTGGTCGGACCGCTGATCCGGCCCCCCGAGGGATGGCTGGCCCAGGCGCTGACGTCGCTGCGGGTGGGCGAGTCGTGGCTGGTCGAGCCGCGCGCGCTCGACGCCGAGGGCTACCTCTGGCGCCCCGGGGTCAAGGTCGACGTGCGCCCGGGCTCGATGAGCCATCGCCAGGAGTGGTTCGGCCCCGTGCTCGGACTGATGGCCGCGCCCGACCTCGACACCGCGATCGAGTGGCAGAACGGCGTCGACTACGGACTGACCGCGGGTCTGCACTCACTCGACGTCGGCGAGTGCGAGCACTGGCTGGAGCGCGTCAACGCGGGCAACCTCTACGTGAACCGTCCCACGACCGGGGCGGTCGTCGGACGCCAGCCCTTCGGCGGGTGGAAGCGCAGCGCGGTCGGACCCACCGCCAAGGCCGGCGGCCGCCACTACCTCGAGTGCCTGCGTCGCTGGCCCCGCGTCGACGACGTCGACGCGGCGTTGGCTGGCGCGAGCGAGTGGTGGCGCGACGTGGGCGCGCTTGCCCTCGACGAGAGCGGGCTCGACGTCGAGCGCAACGTCGCGCGATACCGGCGCCTCACCCCCGCGACCGCGCGCGGCGAGGTGCTCGTGCGCGTCGACGCGTCGACGTCGTCGGGCGAGCTCGCCTACCTCGACGGGCTCGGCGCGCTCACCGGCCAACGGATCGTCGCGGTCGCCGACCCGAGCGCGCGGGTAGGCCCGAGCGTGGAGCGTCTCTCGCTCGACGAGCTCGTGACCCGTCAGGCGCCCAACGCCCGGCTTCGCTGGCTGAGCGCCGAGGCGGCCCCGGTCGACGTGCTCCTCGCTCGCGGGGTCTCGCTCGATCGTCGCCCCCTCGCCCAGGCCGGCCACGTCGAGGCGCCGCGCTGGCTCCACGAGCAGAGCGTCGCGGTGACCAACCACCGCTACGGCAACGTGCGCGCGGGGCCCAAGCCGCGCGTGCCCGGGCTCGGCGTCGCGTGAGCCACCGTCGACGGGCCAAATGGCGCCAAATGATAGGGTTTTGAGCGGTCCGGCGCCCCCCGCTCGACCCCGCGTGGCCCCGCCCGCGGCGAGGCAAGGAGTTGCCGTGAAGGTACTGGTTCTGGGCGGCGACGGCTTCTGCGGCTGGCCGACCTCGCTGCACCTGTCCGACGTTGGCCACGACGTCACGATCGTCGACAACCTCAGCCGCCGCGAGATCGACCTCGAGCTCGAGGTCGAGTCGCTGACCCCGATCCGCTCGATCGGCGAGCGCCGGCGCGTCTGGCGCGAGCTCACCGGCAAGGAGATCGGCTTCGTTCACCTCGACCTCGCGACCGAGTACGACCGCTTCGAGGGGCTGCTGCGCGAGCTGCGCCCGGACGCGATCGTGCACTTCGGCGAGCAGCGCGCCGCGCCGTACTCGATGCGCTCGACCGCCGCCAAGCGCTACACCGTCGACAACAACGTGCGCGGCACGCACAACGTGCTCGCGGCCATCGTGACCACCGGGCTCGACGTGGCCCTCGTGCACCTGGGCACCATGGGCGTCTACGGCTACGGCTGGTCGGGCTCCGCGCCGATCCCCGAGGGCTACCTGACGGTCAAGGTCCCGACCCCCGACGGCGAGATCGACCGCGAGATCCTGCACCCGGCCAACCCCGGGTCGGTGTACCACCTGACCAAGACCCTCGACCAGCTCCTCTTCGCGTTCTACGCGGCCAACGACCAGCTGCGCATCACCGACCTTCACCAGGGAATCGTCTGGGGGACCCAGACCCCCCAGACCGCGCTCGACGAGCGGCTCATCAACCGCTTCGACTACGACGGCGACTACGGCACCGTGCTCAACCGCTTCCTCATGCAGGCGGCCATCGGCCACCCGCTGACCGTGCACGGCACCGGCGGACAGACGCGCGCGTTCATCCACATTCGCGACACCGTGCGCTGCGTGCAGATCGCGCTCGAGAACCCCCCGGCGGCGGGCGAGCGGGTCTCGGTGTTCAACCAGGTCACCGAGACCCACCGCGTGCGCGACCTCGCCGAGCTCATCGCCAAGATCACCGGCGCGACGATCGCCAACCTGCCCAACCCGCGTCGCGAGGCCGTGGAGAACGACCTCAACGTGAGCCGCGAGCGGTTCCTCGCGCTCGGCCTCGACGCGACGACGCTCACCGAGGGCCTCTTAGAGGAGGTGCGCGACGTCGCCGAGCGCTACCGCGACCGCGCCGACGTGACCAAGATCATCGCGCGCTCGGTGTGGCGCGCGGGCATGGAGACCTCGCCCGACCTCGTCGCGCACTAGTCCCAACGCGCGCGTGACCGGCGTGTGAGACTCGGCCCATGGCCGAGATATACGAGTACCACCGCCAGTCGCGCGCCGACGAGTTGCGCGCGGGCGCGCCGATCAAGACCGCCGACATGCGGCGAACCCACCACCAGAACCCGATCGTCCGCTTTAACGCGAGGTTCGGCCTGCGCGTCACGCTGGTCGTCGGCACGATGTGGTGCGCCTACGTCTTTACCGCGCTGGCGCTCTTCGCGCTGCCCGACGCGATCAAGCAGGGCACCTACTTCATCGTGGTGTGGCTGTCGAGCTCGTTCCTCCAGCTCGTGCTCCTGCCGATCATCATCGTGGGCCAGAACATCCAGGCCGCCGCCGCGGACAAGCGCGCCGAGGAGACCTACAAAGACGCCGAGGCCGTGCTCAAAGAGGCCGAGGAGATTCAAAAGCACCTGCTCGCCCAGGACCAGGCGATCTCTGACATCGTCGCGCGTTTAGAGCGCCTCGTCCCCGGAGCCGCGCCGAGCGCGTGAGCGGCCCCCACCCGGTCGGCGAGACTGGGCGAGTGGCGCTGTGGTGGGCGGTCAACGTGCACGCGGGGAGCCCCCTGCCCCTGGCGCGCGCGGTGATCGTCGCCGTGCCGACCTTGGTGCTCGTCGGCTACCTCTGGGTGAGTCGACGGCGACGACCGTGAGCGAGCCGATCGACTACGTACCCCTCGACGAGCGGGGCTTTCGCCTCGCGATGGGCCTGCGCCCCCTCGACGTCGCGCGCTGGCTCGAGGTCGACGACCATCGTGAGGCCGAGCTGTCGCTCAAGTCCGACCTGCTCGCGACGCGTCGCGACGTGGTCGTGGCGACGCGGCCCGCGGGCGACGCCGCGAGCGCCGAGCTCCTCGACGAGGTCGTCGCCTGGCTCGCCGAGCACCACCCCGACCTCGCGCGCGACGTCGACGCCGGCGAGCACCCGGTCGTGGCCGCGAGCCGGCTGGTCCAGGAAGACCTGTGCGTGCTGGTCAAGAGCGACGCGTGGCGCCTCGAGGCGGCGTGCGTGTGCTTCCCCTCGCGCTGGCGACTGGCGACGAAGATCGGCACGACCCTTGACGAGATCCACTCGCCGGTCCCCGGCTACGACGACGAGCTCGCGCGCCCGACGACGTCGGTGTTCGACCGACTCCGCCCCGAGCGGTCCTTCTGGCGACTCAACTGGACGCTGCTCGACCACCCCGACCTCCACCAGCCCGAGGCCGCTCGGGTCAGCGCGGCGACCGACCTCGACGCGTGGTGGTTCCGCGTCGAGCGCCAGACGATCCGCGCGCTCGCGCGCAGTGGGGCGGTCGTCTTCACCATCCGCACCTACGTGACCCCGCTCGCGGAGATGGTCGCGCGCCACGACGACCTCGCCGCCAACCTGCTGCGCGCCCTGGACGACGCGCCCGAGGCGACGCGGGCCTACAAGGGCTGGGTCGGCGTGGCGCGCCGACTGCGCGACGCGACCGGGGTGTGACGCTCGTGCGCCACGATGTCGGCGTGCGAATGACCGGCGTGGTGGCCGTGGTGGCGGCGCTGGTGTCGTTCGCCGCGCCCGCCGGGGCCGCGCGCAACCCCGGTCTGCCCAACCCCGCGCTGACCCCCGGGGCGACGAACCCCGCGGTCACCCCGGCCAACATCCGCTCGACCATCTGCGTCGCGGGCTACTCGAGTTCGGTCCGCCCGCCCGAGTCGTACACCGAGCCGCTCAAGTACCGCCAGCTCGACTCGGGCTACAACCTTCGCGGCGACACCAACGCCCGCGACTACGAAGAGGACCACCTCATCCCCCTTGAGGTGGGCGGCAACCCCACCAGCGTGAAGAACCTCTGGCCCGAGCCGTGGAACGTGACGTGGGACGCGGGCAAGAAGGACGCGCTCGAAGGGGCACTCCACCGCCTGGTGTGCGACGGCCGGGTGCCGCTGCGCGTCGCCCAGCGCGTGTTCGCGTCCAACTGGATCGCCGGCTACCGCAAGTACGTCGGCTGACCTCGCCGTTGCGTCAGGCGGAGCGCGACGAGTCGACGCGCGTCAGCGTGTTGCGGTCGGTGTGCAACAGCACGGTGGGCCAGGCGAGGTGCTCGATCACCGTGGTCTGGTCGTAGCTCAGCGTGTCGCCCTCGAGGGACACGCTGAGGTCGAAGCGCGTCGTGTGAGCCGCGCGGTCGAGCGCGGGGTTGGAGAGAATCCCGTAGGTGTTGGAGCCCAGGGTCGCCTCGAGTCGAAACGTCGTCGCGTCGGCGGCGACCGTCCCACCGGCGATCGTGCACTGGCCGTGGGAGAGGACGACGCAGCGCATGACCTGCTGCGCCGCGGCGTCCCACATCCAGAAGCCGACCTCGGAGTGGAAGGGCTCGCTCGCGTCACGGCCGAAGATCGCCGTGCGGTAGTCGAGCCCAAAGAGGCGCTGGTCCCCGCCGCCCACCGGGCCGAACGCGCGGAAGGACGACTCCTCGCGGTACGCGGTCTCGGCGATCTTTCCCTCGACGTTGTGGTACGAGACGTCGAGGCCGTCGAAGCCCGACTCCCACGTGCCGATCAGCCCGGCGAGGGGACCCCACTGCGACATCGGCATCGACGGCTCCTTGAAGTGACTCGAAGAGAGGGCAGTCTACGAGGCCGACGTGGCGCGGCCCGACTCCGCGCCGAGGCGGTGGTTGAGGCGGGCGAGCGACGTCGACAGGTCGAGCGCGACGAGCGCGGGCACGAAGGCGAGCACCGGGTGCGCGCGGTACTGGAGCGCGTAGAGCGCGCACACGGCGACGTCGGTGACCGCTCGGCGCCACGGACCGGGGTCGCCCAGCTGGCGCGTGACCATCGAACTGACCGCGGCGACGTTGACCCCGGGCACGACGAGGTCCCAGGACCAGCGCCCCTTGATCTCGCGCCCGGCGAGCGCGTAGGCGACCGAGCCGAGCGCGATCATCGTGAGCGCC
>JBOGFU010000006.1:0-5566 GCA_050743545.1 Acidimicrobiales bacterium
CGCGGCGATGGTCGTGACGATCGCGTGCGACGAGGGCGAGAAGTACTTGAGCGAGTACTACGTCGGCCCGATGGCCACCCCCTAGTCCAGCGGGGTCACGTAGGCGGCGTGAATGCCGCCGTCGACGAGGAAGGTCGACGCCGTGACGAACGACGAGTCGTCGCTCGCGAGGAAGAGCACGGCCTTGGCAATTTCGCCGGCCTCGCCGAATCGGCCCATCGGGATGTGCACCAGGCGCCGCGCCGCGCGCTCGGGGTCCTTGGCGAAGAGCTCCTGGAGCAGGGGGGTGTTGACCGGCCCCGGGCACAGCGCGTTGACGCGCACGCCCTGGCGAGCGAACTGGACGCCGAGCTCGCGGCTCATCGCGAGCACGCCGCCCTTGGACGCGGTGTAGGAGACCTGGGAGGTCGCCGAGCCGAGCACCGCGACGAACGACGCGGTGTTGATCACCGACCCGCCGCCGCGCTCCAAGAGCAGGGGGATCCCGTACTTGCAGCACAGGTAGACGCTCGTCAGGTTGACGTCCTGGACGCGCTTCCACGCGTCGAGGCCCGTGGTGAGGATCGAGTCGTCGTCGTTGGGCGAGATCCCCGCGTTGTTAAAGAGAATGTCCACCCCGCCGTAGGCGGCGACGACCGCGGCGTACATCGACTTGACGCTCTCCTCGTCGGCGACGTTGACGCTGACGTAGAGCCCACCGAGCTCGGTCGCTAGCGCGGTGCCGTGGGCCTCGTCGAGGTCGGCGACCACGACCCTCGCGCCCTCGGCGGCGAAGACCTGGGCGGTCGCGCGGCCGATCCCGCTCGCCGCGCCGGTGATGATGGCGACCTTGTTGTCGAGACGTCCCATGGCTACTCCTCGGTTGAGATGAACACGTTCTTCTCCTCAGAAAAGCTACGCAGCGCGTCGGGGCCGAGTTCGCGCCCGAGCCCCGACTGCTTGAACCCGCCGAAGGGCGTCGAGTAGCGCACCGACGAGTTGGAGTTGATGGAGAGGGTGCCGGTCTCGACGCCGCGAGCGACGCGCAGCGCTCGCCCGACGTCGCGCGACCAGATCGACCCCGAGAGACCGTAGGGGCCCTCGTTGGCGATGTCGATGGCCTCGGCCTCGTCGGCGAAGGGGACGACCGACACCACCGGCCCGAAGATCTCTTCGCGGTAGGCGCGCCCGGTGCGGTCCCCGGCGGCGAGGACCGTCGGCGCGTACCAGTAGCCGGGGCCCGAGGGCGCCGAGCCCGTGAACGCGACGTCGCTCTCGTCGACGTAGGCGGCGACGCTCGCGCGCTGGTCGGCGGTGATCAATGGGCCCATCTCGCTCGCGTCGTCGGAGGGGTCGATCACGCGCACGGCCCTCACCGCGGACTCGAAGTGTTCCATGAACCGGTCGTAGGCCGACGCCTGGACGAGCAGGCGCGAGCGCGCGCAGCAGTCCTGGCCGGCGTTGTCGAAGACCGCGTAGGGCGCCGCCGCGGCGGCGCGCTCGATGTCGGCGTCGGCGAAGACGATGTTGGCGCTCTTTC
The DNA here is from genome assembly GCA_050743545.1 of Acidimicrobiales bacterium. Classification (GTDB taxonomy): domain Bacteria; phylum Actinomycetota; class Acidimicrobiia; order Acidimicrobiales; family RAAP-2; genus RAAP-2. The sequence goes on from JBOGFU010000006.1 coordinate 1,520, forward strand.
CCCCCAGCTCGAGGGTGACGCGCTTGACCTGGGCCGCGGCGCCCTCCATGACGCGGCGACCCGCGGCGTTGGAGCCCGTGAAGCAGACCTTGCGCACGGCGTCGTGGGTGACGAAGCGCTGGCCGATCGTCGATCCCTCACCGGGCGTGACCTGGAAGACCCCGTCGGGCAGCCCGGCCTCGAGCGCGAGCTCGCCGAGGCGAATCGCGGTTAAGGGGGTGAGGCTCGCGGGCTTTAGCACCACGGTGTTGCCCGCGGCGAGCGCCGGGCCGAGCCCCCAGCCCGCGATGGGCATCGGAAAGTTCCAGGGCACGATGATGCCGACGACGCCGAGGGGCTCGTAGAAGGTGATGTCGACCCCGCCCGCGACGGGGATCTGCTTGCCCGAGTGACGTTCGACCGCGCCCGAGTAGTAGGCGAGCACGTCGCGCACGTTGCCGGCCTCCCAACGCGCGTTGGCGATGGTGTGACCGGAGTTGGCGACCTCGAGGCGCGCGAGCTCCTCTACGTGGGCGTCGACGACGTCGGCGAAGCGACGCAGCAGGCGCGCGCGGTCGGCGGGGGTGACGCGTCGCCACGCGGGGTAGGCGCTCGACGCGCGGGCGATGACGGCGTCGACCTCTTCGACGCTCAGCATCTCGACCGACGTGACGGGCTCCTCGGTCGCGGGGTTGACCACCGAGTAGGTGCTCACAGCCGCTCGAAACCCCGGAACCGCTCCCAGTCGGTGACCGCAGCGTCGAACGCCGCGATCTCGACGCGCCCCGCGTTGACGTAGTGGTCGACCACCTCGTCACCGAAGGCGTGGCGCGCGACCTCGCTCGCGTCAAAGAGGTCAACCGCCTCGTGGAGCGTGGTGGGCACGCGCGACGCGTCGGCCTCGTAGGCGTTGCCGGGGAAGGCCGGTCCCAGGACCAGGCTCTCTTCGACCCCGCGCAGCCCCGCGGCGACCAGCGCGGAAAGCGCGAGGTAGGGGTTGACGTCCCCGCCGGGGATGCGGCACTCGACGCGGATCGAGGGGCCGTGGCCGACCACGCGGAACGCGCAGGTCCGATTGTCGATTCCCCACAGCAGCGCGGTCGGCGCGAAGGAGCCGACGACGAATCGCTTGTAGCTGTTGATGTTGGGCGCGAGGAAGAACGACAGCTCGCGCGAGTAGCGCAACAGCCCCGCGAGGAAGTGCTGGAAGAGCTTGGAGAAGCCGTGCTCCTCCTCGCCCGCGAAGACCGGCGAGCCCCGGTCGTCGCGCAGCGACAGGTGGATGTGGCACGAGTTTCCCTCGCGCTCGTTGTACTTCGCCATGAAGGTGAGGCTGCAGCCCTCGATCGAGGCGATCTCCTTGGCGCCGAGCTTGTACAGGCTGTGCTCGTCGCACTTGTCGACGAGGGGCGCGTACTTGAAGGCGAGCTCGTGCTGGCCGAAGTTGCACTCGCCCTTCACCGACTCGACCTCCATCCCCGCGTCGCGCATGTCTCGACGCAGGCGGCCGAGCAGCGGCTCGACGCGCGACGTGCCCTGGAGTGAGTAGTCGACGTTGTACTGGTTGGCCGGGGTGAGTTCGCGGTAGCCCGAGCTCCACGCGCTCTCGTAGGTGTCGCGAAAGAGGATGAACTCGAGCTCGGTTCCCGTGAAGCCCTGCCAGCCGTGCACGCCAAGGCGCTCGCACTGGGCCTGGAGGATCTGGCGCGGCGAGACCGAGACGGGCTCGCCGTGAACGGTCTCGACGTCGGCGAACACGATCGCGGTCTTGTCGAACCACGGGACCATCCGCACGGTCGAGAAGTCGGGCTTGAAGGCGATGTCGCCGTAGCCGCGGTCCCACGACGTGAGCGCGAAGCCCTCGACGGTGCGCATGTCGACGTCTGAGGCGAGGAGGTAACTACAGCCCTCGGCGGCCGCGCCCGCCACCTCGTTGGCGAAGAACGTCGCGTCGAGGCGCTTGCCCTGGAGGCGCCCCTGCATGTCGGTGAGGGCGAGGATGATCGTGTCGACGGAGCCGTCGTCGATCATCGCCATCAACTCGTCACGGCTGGGTCGACCCAATCGCATGGTTGCCATACGTCTCCCTCGAACGGGCGGTAGGCAGCATGGTAGCCGTGTGCATTCGGCGCTTTTGGGGGCGAGCGCGGACCATCCGCCGCACGTTCGCGCGGTGTTGGGCACGCCGGGTGCCCCCGTCGCGGTCGAGTTCGCCGGTGACGTACGCGTAGACCGGCCGAGGTTTGACACACTCGCGTGTGACTTATCGACGTGGCGAGCTCGACGGTGACATCGGAGTCCGAGAGTCTTGCGGGGATGGGTCGCGCGCTCTAGGCTCGCGCCAAAGTAGCGGTCTAGACCGCTCTGGACTGGGGGGATGGATGCCGGAGGGCTTGGATAGACCGACTCAAATGAAGGACGACAGGGAACTGCTCCACGAGATGGGCTACGCCCAGGAACTCAACCGGAGCATGAGTCGCTTCTCGAACTTCGCAATTTCGTTCACGATTATCTCGATCCTGTCGGGCTGCCTGACGCTGTACGGCTTCGGGCTCTCGCACGGCGGGCCGCCGGTGATGATCTGGGGCTGGGTGATCGTCGGCGGACTGGTCATGTTCGCGGGGCTCTCCATGGCGGAGATCTGTTCCGCGTTCCCGACCGCGGGCGGCCTCTACTACTGGGCGGCGAAGCTCGCCCCCGGCGACAGCGGGCCCGTCTGGTCGTGGTTCACCGGATGGTTCAACTTGCTCGGCCAAGTGGCGGTCACCGCGGGCATCACCTTCGGCTGTGGCTACTCAATTGGCGCGTTCATCGGCATCGTCACCCAAGGTGGCAACTGGACCGCGAACAACCACGTCGTGGTCATCACGGCGATCCTGCTGTTGATCCAGGGCATGCTCAACACCTTCGGCGTGAACATCGTGTCGCTAATCAACCGCGTCTCGGTGTGGTGGCACCTCGTGGGCGTGGCGGTCATCGTCATCCTGCTCTACAGCGCCCCCCACTCGCACAGCCACCAGAGCGGGGGGTTCCTCTTCGGGTCGACGGGCTACCACGCGTTTAGCGGGCTGTCGGGCTTTGCGACACCGTTCTACGTGTTCTTATTGGGGCTGCTCGTCGCGCAGTACACCTTCACCGGTTACGACGCGTCGGCCCACGTCACCGAGGAGACGCACAACGCCGCGGTCTCGGGACCCAAGGGCATCGTGTCGTCGATCTGGGTGTCGTGGATCGCGGGATTCGTCTTGCTGATCGGCGTCAGTGAGGCCATTCCCAAGTTCGTCCACGGGTTCTCGGTCACTATCGCCGGCGTCCACTACACGTCCTACGCCGCGTTCTCGAGTGGTGTGCCCTGGGCCAACGTCTTCGAGTACTCGACGGGGCGGGTCATGGGCGAGCTGCTCATCCTGGTGGTCATCGGTGCCCAGTTCTTCTGCGGGACCGCGTCGATCACCGCAAACTCGCGGATGATCTACGCGTTCTCGCGCGACGGCGCGGTGCCGTTCTCCAACTACTGGCACAAGGTCAGCAAGCGCAGCCACGTCCCGGTCCACTCGGCGTGGTTCGGCGCGGTCGGCGCGTTCATCTTGACGACCCCGGCGCTCATTCCGGGCTCGGGGGGCGGGGTCACCTACGCCGCGGTGACGTCCATCGCGGTCATCGGCCTGTACGTTGCCTACCTCATCCCCGTGTTCCTGCGTCGCATCAACGGCGCCGCGTTCACGCCCGGACCGTGGAAGCTCGGCAAGTGGGGTCCGTTCATGGGCTGGGTGGCAATCGTCTGGGTGCTGGTCATCTGCGTCCTGTTCTGTCTGCCGACGCTCAAGCCCATTAACCGCGACACGTTCAACTACACCCCCATCGCGGTGGTGGCGGTGATCGGCTTCGCCGGCATCTGGTATGCGGTGTCGGCGCGCAAGTGGTTCAAGGGTCCCAAGATCCAAGGGACCCCGGAGGAGCTCGCCGCGATCGAGCGCGAACTCAGCGTCTAGTTGTAGTGCCCAGGTCCCTTATTGACGGCGGAGAGGTCTCACCTGTCTGATTGGTGTCGCTGAACATCAACAGAAG
>JBOGFU010000007.1:0-9462 GCA_050743545.1 Acidimicrobiales bacterium
AACGCGGGCACGAAGGTCACCCCGTCGCTCGTCGGGGCGCTGGCGGCGAGCGCCTCGAGTTCGCTGGCGTGGCTCACGAACCCGAGCTCGTCGCGCAGCCACTGCACCGCCGCGCCGGTGACGAACGCCGATCCCTCGAGCGCGTAGGTGGCCTCGCCGAGGTCCCAGGCAATCGTCGAGAGCAGCCCCTCGCCGACGAGCGGGGTCGCCCCGGTGTTCATCATGACGAACGACCCGGTACCGTAGGTCGCCTTCACCTGCCCGGGCGTGACGCACGCCTGACCGAAGAGCGCGGCCTGCTGGTCCCCGAGCACGCCGGTGATGGGCACCCCGGCGAGCCGTGCGACGGCTGAGGCGCTCACCTCGCCGAAGCGCGCGTGCGACGTCGTCACGTCGGCCAACGCGTCGAGGGGAACCCCGAAGAGCGCCGCCATCTCTGCGGACCACCGCCGAGTGGCTAGGTCGAGGAGCATCGTGCGCGACGCGTTGGACGGTTCGGTGAGGAACGCGCCACCCTCGGCGCCCCCGGTCAGGCGCCAGAGCAGCCAGGTGTCGATCGTCGCGAGCGCGGGCGCGCGCATGGTGTCGAGCGCGCCGTGGTCGACCAGCCAGCGCATCTTGGTCGCCGAGAAGTAGGGGTCGAGAACGAGCCCGGTGACCTCGCGGACCCGCGGACCGTGCCCGGAGGCGGCGAGGTCGGCGCACGCCTCCGACGTTCGCCGGTCCTGCCAGACGATCGCGCGCCCTGCGACCCGACCGTTGTCGCGGTCGAATGCGACCGTTGTCTCTCGTTGGTTGGTGAGGCCCAGGCAGCCCACGGTGTCGCCGCGCCCGCCCGCCCGCTCGGCGACTTCGGTGAGCACGGAGAGGGCGAGCGTCGCGATGAGGTCGGCGTCGTGTTCCACCCAGCCGGGCTGGGGGAAGTGGGCGGGGAGGTCGCGCTGGGCGCTGTCGACCACTCGGGCCCGCGGGTCGAGGGCCACGGCCCGCACGCCCGAGGTGCCTGCGTCGAGGGCGAGGAGGAGCTCCACGGGGCCGAGGCTACCGACGCCCCGGGCCCGTCCCGGGGTCCGCGGGGCCTGGAACGAGGCGTCCGCGAATTGGGTAAAATTGAGTTGACGCCGTGTAATTACAGTGCTGTAATGACACAGCATCTTGCGACGCGTAGTGGCGTACCCACTACATGTTGTGGTGGGGGGAGTGAGTGTCGCTACGCTCGACCTCCCATCCCCAACCGCGCGGGGGGCTTGAAGTGTCGGTGTCGAGGGACAGAGGAGACAAGAAGATGGCTATCGCACCCCAGCGACTCGGGATCGGGCTTCGCCGGTTCTTCACCACGGACGACATCCACCCCTACGACGAGATCGTCTGGGATCGACGCGACGCGCGCATCACCAACTTTCGCGACGGGTCCGTCGCCTTCGAGCAGCTCGACGTCGAGGTGCCCGCGTCGTGGTCGTTCAACGCGACCAACATTCTCGCCCAGAAGTACTTCCGCGGCACGCTGGGCACCCCCGAGCGCGAGACCAGCCTCAAGCAGGTCGTCGACCGCATCGTCGACACGATCGCCGCGTGGGGCGTCGAGCGCGACTACTTCGTCGACGACGAGGAGACCGAGACCTTCCGTGCCGAGCTCAAGCACCTGTTGGTCACCCAGAAGGCGGCGTTCAACTCTCCGGTGTGGTTCAACATCGGCGTGAAGGGTGTGCCCCAGCAGGGCAGCGCGTGCTTCATCCTGTCGGTCAACGACTCGATGAAGTCGATCCTCAACTGGTACACCGAGGAGGGCGTGATCTTCAAGGGCGGATCGGGCGCCGGGGTGAACCTGTCGCGCATTCGCGCGAGCGCCGAGGCGCTCGAGGGCGGTGGCACGGCGAGCGGACCGGTGTCGTTCATGCGCGGCGCCGACGCGTCCGCGGGCACGATCAAGTCGGGTGGCAAGACGAGGCGCGCGGCCAAGATGGTGATCCTCGACGTCAACCACCCCGACATCGAAGAGTTCATCTGGTGCAAGGCCCTCGAGGAGCGCAAGGCGCGCGTGCTTCGCGACGCCGGCTTCGACATGGACCTCGACGGCCGCGACATCCACTCGATCCAGTACCAGAACGCCAACAACTCGGTGCGAGTGTCGGACGAGTTCATGCAGGCGGTTCTCGACGACGCGGACTGGAACCTCACCGCGCGAGGCGATGGCCGCGTGATCTCGACGGTCAAGGCGCGCCAGATCTGGCGAGAGATCGCCCAGGCGGCCTGGGAGTGCGCCGACCCCGGTCTCCAATTTGACTCCACCATCAACAAGTGGCACACGTCGTCCAACACCGCGCGCATCAACGGGTCGAACCCCTGCTCGGAGTACATGCACATCGACAACTCGGCGTGCAACCTGGCCAGCCTCAACCTGATGACCTTCCTGCGCGCCGACGGGCGCTTCGACGTCGACGCGTTCAAGGCCGCGATCGAGGTCGTCTTCACCGCCCAGGAGATCATCGTCGGCGCCGCCGACTACCCGACCGAGCAGATCGCGGCCAACTCTCGCAAGTTCCGCCAGTTGGGACTGGGCTACGCCAACCTTGGCGCGCTGCTGATGGCGTCGGGGCTGGCCTACGACTCAGACGCCGGGCGCGCCTGGGCCGCGGCGATCACCGCGCTCATGACCGGCCACGCCTACGCGACGAGCGCGCGTACCGCGGGGCGTATGGGCCCCCACGACGGCTACGCGGAGAACGCCGAGCCGATGAACCGCGTGCTCGAGATGCACCGCGACGCGTCGCGTCGCATCGACGAGTCACTCGCCCCCGCCGAGGTCCTCGCCGCGGCCCAGCAGGCCTGGGACGACGCGGTCGAGCTCGGCCAGCGTCACGGCGTGCGCAACGCCCAGGCGTCGGTGCTGGCCCCCACGGGCACCATCGGCCTGCTGATGGACTGCGACACCACCGGGATCGAGCCGGACCTCGGGCTGGTCAAGTTCAAGAAGCTCGTCGGCGGCGGCAATATGTCGATCGTCAACCAGACCGTGCCGCGCGCCCTCTCCATGCTGGGCTACTCCGACGAGCAGGTGGCGGTCATCGTGGCCTACATCGACGAGCACAAGACGATCCTGGGCGCGCCGGGGTTCGACCCGGCGCACCTGCCGATCTTCGCGTGCTCGATGGGTGACAACACGATCCACTACCTGGGCCACGTGCGCATGATGGGTGCTGTTCAGCCGTTCATCTCGGGGGCCATCTCCAAGACAGTCAACATGCCCGAGGACGTGACCGTCGAGGACGTCGAGCAGCTGCACCTCGACGCGTGGACCCTCGGCGTGAAGGCCGTCGCGATCTACCGCGACAACTGCAAGGTCGGCCAGCCGCTGTCGACCGCCAAGCGCGACGACGCGCTCGACGTCGTGAGTGACGTCGACCGCGACGCCGATGCGGTGTCGGCCGAGCTCTACGCCAAGATCCACCGCCTGGAGGCCGCGCTCGAGCTCGCCAAGACCGAGGGCACGCACGTCGTCGTGGGCGCGGTGCGCGAGCGTCTACCGCGCCGGCGCGTGTCGACGACCTTCGCGTTCCGAGTCGCCGACTGCGAGGGCTACGTCACGGTCGGCGAGTACGAGGACGGGCGTCCCGGCGAGGCCTTCATCAAGGTCTCCAAGCAGGGCTCGACGTTGGCCGGGATCATGGACGCGTTCTCGATCTCGATCAGCCTCGGGCTCCAACACGGGGTTCCCCTCGCGACCTACGTGCGCAAGTTCGCGAACATGAAGTTCGAGCCGTCGGGGATGACCGACGACGCGGACCTGCGCATCGCGACGTCGCTCGTCGACTACATCTTCCGCCGCCTCGCGCTCGACTACTTGAGCCTGACCGAGCGCGAAGAGCTGGGCGTGCTGTCGACCACCGAGCGGCTCCAGCCCACGCTGCCCGAGGTCGCCGAGCAGGCAACGCCGACCCTCGGCGCGGACGTCGCGCCCACGTTCGTCGACGCGCCACGATCGGCCTCGGCGCCGAGCGTGATCAGCCGCGCCGAGCAGCGCGACGCGCCAATGTGTTACCAGTGCGGCAACGCGATGCAGCGCGCCGGTTCGTGCTACGTCTGCTCGAGTTGCGGCGCGACGAGCGGCTGCTCCTAGTTTCGCGCCCGCGCCCGTGCGTCATCCACGGACGCAAAATGAGCGCGCAGCGGGCCCACGCGCCAAACTGTTCGCGTGAGCGGCCCGTCAGGCACCATTACGTTGCTCTTCACTGACATCGTTGGCTCGACCGACCTGTGGGAGCGCCAACCCGACTCCATGCGCGTCGCGTTGGCACGCCACGACAAGCTGATGCGCGACGCGATCGAGGGCGAGCGCGGGCACGTCTTCAAAACAGTGGGTGATGCCTTTTGCGCATCGTTCGCTGACGCCGCAGACGCAGTCCGCGCCGCAGCGGCGGCCCAGCGGGGTCTCGGCGCGGAACCCTGGCCCCGAGAGGTCGACCTCGAAGTTCGCATGGGACTGCACACCGGGGTCTGCGATGAGCGCGACGGCGACTACTTCGGCCCCGTGGTCAACCGCGCGGCTCGCCTCTCCGCGATCGCCAATGGGGGACAGATTGTCGCCTCGTCGACCACTGCCGAACTGTTGCGCGGCCCGCTGACCGAGGTGGGTCTCACTGACTTGGGGGTCCATCGCCTCAGCGACCTCAGCCGGCCGATGCACGTGTATCAGGTCAACGCGCCGGGACTGGCTCACGAGTTTCCCGCGCTGCGCTCCCTGGACAACGAGTCCTACCTTCACAACCTGCCGCTTCAGTTGACGAGCTTCGTTGGTCGGGAAAAGGCGCTACGTCAGTTGCGCGGTGTGCTGAGCGATCATCGCTTGGTCACACTTGTGGGGTCGGGCGGGGCCGGCAAGACACGTCTCGCGCTGCAGTGTGCGGCCGAGCAGGTGGGCGCGTTCGTCGATGGAGTGTGGTTCGTCGACCTGGCCAGCGTGAGCGACGAACGCCTGGTCGCCACGACGATCCTCGCGACGCTGGGGGCGAGGGATGACCCCAGCCAGTCGGGAACGGGCGCGTTGTTGGAGGTGCTCCGGCGTCGCACGACCCTTCTGGTGCTCGACAACTGTGAGCACGTAATCGATGAGTGCGCCACCCTGGTTTCCAGAGTCCTGAGCCACTGCGCCGACGTCAAAGTTGTGGTCACCAGTCGCGAGCCGCTGGGGGTCACTGGTGAGGTGGTCTTCCGGGTCTCACCTCTGGAGCTCCCTGACCGGGACTCCGTCGACGTCGACGTGGCGACCGTCGCGGGCACCGAGGCCGTCGCGTTGTTCCTTGAACGCGCCCGCGAAAGCCGCCCGGACTTCGTGCTCGACGAGCTCTCGGTGGGACCGGTTCTCACGCTGTGCCGCCAGCTTGACGGAATCCCCCTCGCGCTCGAGCTCGCGGCGGGCCGGATGCGAACGATGGGGCTCGACGACGTCGTTCGCCGCCTCGACCAGCGGTTCCGGCTCCTCACCGGGGGCAGCCGAACGGCCCTCCCACGGCAGCGAACCCTCGAAGCCACCGTCGCCTGGTCATTCGAACCTCTCAGTGAGGCCGAGTCGGGACTGCTCGAGCAGCTCTCGGTGTTCGCGGGATTCGACCTCGAGGCGGTGGAGGGACTGGGCTCGTCGCAACCTGATCGTGGCTGGAGCGATGACTTGGTCGCGTCGCTCGTTGACAAGAGCCTGATTCAGATGGACGAAGTCGCCGGGGCCGTGCGCTATCGCCAGTTGGAGTCCATTCGCCAGTTCAGCGCCGAGCGGCTCGCGTCGCGCGGAGCACCGGCCGTCGACGCGGCCCGCTTGGCCCACGCGACCTACTTTCTCGCTTACGCCGAGCGCTCCGCAACGCTTTTGCGCGGACCGGGGAGCCTCGAACGCGATCGGCGACTGGTCGCCGATCTCGAGAACATGCGACAGGCGATGTCGTATTTCATGCTCGCTGACGACCCGGAGTCGACCCAGCGACTCATCGGGGATCTGAGCGCATTCTGGCTAAACCACGACCCCGATCGTGAACTCGTGGCCCTGTTTGAGAGGGCGTTGGAGCACGCCGCGGGCCAACTCCCGACTCGCGCTCGCTCGCGGACGACTCGTGTCATGGCGCGTTTGATGGCGTCTGGAGACGTCGCACGCTCTGAGGCGCTCTATCGAGAGTCGATAGCAATCGCCCATGAGATCGGGGATCGGGTTGAGGAGTCCGATGCCTGCCAACTGCTCGCCTTCGTCCTGCTCGTGTCGCGCGACTTCGCTCAAGGTTTCAGCCTCGCCAATCGCTCACTGGAGCTTTTGAACGGCCTCGATGCCCCGTGGCAGCGCATGCGAGCGTTGGAGCGACGGGGCCTCGCCCAGATGGCGACCGACACGTCGGCAGCGCGCGCCGACCTGCTCGCCGCCCTTCGCCTGGCCCAGGAGGTGGGCGACTGGGTCCGACGATTCAACATTGAGAGCAACATTGGCAACTTCGAGGCCATTGCCGGCGACTACGAGCTAGCTCGGCACTATTTGGAGCGCGCGGCGTCGCACCTCGGTCCCAATCCGTCGGTGCACAGCGAAGGGTCCGCGCGAAACACGCTGGCCACCGTCCACATCGCCCTCGGGGAGGTTGAACTCGCCGCGCGCCAGATCATCATCATGACTAATGTGGCGCGCCGCTTCGATACCCCGATGATCTCGGGCTACACCTTCTTGAACGGCGCACTGGTGCTCGGCGCCTCACACGACGTGGCGGACGCGGTGCGCTGGCTGGGCATCGCGGATCGGATCTTCGCCGAGGTGGGCGTTGAGCCGGAGTTATTCGAGGAGCGCATGCGCGCAGAGTTCGTCCGAAAGGCGCGCGCGGAGTTGGGCGACGGCGAGTACCAGCGGTTGCACGAGGAGTACGCGGGAGTGGACTCGACGTCGGGGCTTCTGGGACTTCGCGGCGCGCTGATGGAGGCGTTCCTGACCTCCGACGCTGTGAAGTAGCTCGCGGAGCTGTCACGATTCTCCGCTTGATACGTCAGCCTTCCGGTGCCGATGTGTTGTCGCGCCCACCTTGTGACCGGGCAACACGCGGGCGCTCGCGCGACGCGTCAGGCGTCGATTGAGTCCTCAAGCACGCGGAAGGCGACCTGACGCACTTTCCGAGTGACCGACGTGGTGGGACACGGGCGTCGATACGCGCGTATCCGGGGCCGAGGTCGGTCGGGCCGCACGCACCACGGAGTACGAGGAGGTCATCGACCTCGTTGTGCCGAGACCTTCGGCCGTGGCTCGCACGCCAGGTGGATGGCTCGACGACGCGTTGCGAGATTGCGGTCATCGATGACGTGTCGCCCAGAGTCGGCACGTAGGCTCACGGCATCTTCGAGGTCACCAACGCAAGGTTTGAGGAGTTGGCGGCAGAGGCCCTCGCGTCGCTGCCGGCTGATCTGGCGTCCAAGGTCGACAACCTCGCGGTGATGGTCGAAGACGAGTCGCCCGGCGGCAACCTCTTCGGCCTTTACGAGGGCGTCCCGCTGACCAAGCGATCGCCGATCAGCTATAGCGGTGTGATGCCCGACCGCATCACTCTCTACCAGCGGACGATCTGCCGCTACTGCAATAGCGAGGCCGAGGTGCGTGCCCAAATTCGGAAGACCGTGCTCCACGAGGTCGCCCACCACTTCGGCATCAGCGACCCTCGTTTAGAGGAGCTGGGCTGGGCCTGACGGACACGGCGCCAGCTACCAACTTGTGCATCCGTATCGATCGGGTATCCATCCTCCGGTCACGCGCATGGCGATGACGATCTGCTGGTCTCGGGTCGCCCGGCCGGCCGCCGACGCGAAGGTCGAGCCGCCGAAGGTGAGCCAGGTCGAGTTGGCGAAGCCGATGCCCGAGTACGAGGGTCCCACCATTGACCATCGTCCGCCCACCTCGCAGATTGCGACCTGCTGCCACATCGAGCGCAGCTCCGGGACCGAGACGCCGATGGAGCGAGCGTCGGCCAGGAGCTGACGCGACAGCCCCAGCGTCGCGGCGCGGTCGTGAAAGACCTGGAGAACCGCCGGCTGGGTCTCGCGGGCCGTGGTGACGGCGGCGGTCGGGGTCGGTTCGCACACCTGGTCGATGACCGAGCCCGCGACGAGGGAGCCCACGACGACCAGGGCCGCCGAGATGTTCGAGAGCGAGGTGAATGGCTGGCGTCGAATGAGGATCTCCCTGATGAGCACCTGACCCCGATCCGACGCCCTCATCGGGCGTGCCACATCGGCCCTTCCCCGGGTCGAAGGCGCGTGGCCCTACACCCGGGGTTCGATGTGGTGGTGGTCGCGATGCCCACCCGGCGCGTTGTCGGCGCGGCGGCAGCCGAAACTGCCACCTACAAGGCTAGGCAGCACGGGCCGGGTCGCCGACGCCAAAAAGGTGGAAGATTGACGATCCATGCCTTCTGACCAGGGAGTATCAACTTTCGGGCTGCCGGAACTCCCCCCGAAAGACGTGGGTTTTCGCGATCGTCAGCGAGTCAGAAAACGTTCGTTCCCTCCGAACTCGAGCTGATTCGTAACAGCTCGATGTCACAACGAGAACTGGACGCGGAGGGATCCGTCCGGGCTCCGGCGCACGCGAGGCAGCACGGTCGATACTCGCGTCGCCGTTGCCGACGCCCGGTCGCCGCCGCCTCCGGCTCCACGCAGACCGCGCGAGTTGAAGCCCAGCGCGGAGTGCCGTGGGGCCACCGACGTCACGACGGCGTGCGGCACCGTGGCGCGCGAAAGCGACTCAGTGCCGACCACGCTTCATGGCGTGATTGAAGCAGCGACAAGTACGTGTCGAACGTGCGAACTCCCCGGTCGGGGCTGGGGCCGGTGGTATAAAAGGTCGTTACCTCGCCGGCGGCTGAGTCGTCGCGAGCCAGCCAAGGGGGATTGATGGCGGTTGACGTAAGCAAGTTGGACCGGATGGACCGAATCGTGGTGATCACGGCGGCGATAGCGCTCGTCTCACTCTTCCTTCCGTGGTACGGGTATTCGTCGGGGGCCTTTAGCGCGTCGGTCAGTGGCTTCTCCACGGGCTATGGCTGGCTCGGCGCTCTGCTCATCATCGCCGCGGGCGTGTACCTGCTGCTCCTGCGCAGCGGCTCTCAGATGCCCAAGACCAAGATGGGCCCCGGGGTGCTGGTGCTGGGCGCGTCGGCGATCGGTACGTTCCTCGTCATCATTCGCTGGATCACGGTTCCCAAGGGCAGCGGTGGGATCGGCGGGATCACGAACTACAGCTACGGCCCGCGCATCGGCATGTACTTCGCGCTCATCGCGGGGGTCGTTCAGGTGTTCATCTCCTTCAAGCTCTTCAAGCAGACGGGCGAGTCGATGCCCTGGGAGAACAAAGCCAGCTAGCCGGCTCATCAGCACTTTCGCTCGACGCCCGCGGCGCACGCCGCGGGCGTCGTCGCGTCCCGCCTAAAACCCTTTAATTCATAGGTTTTAGAC
>JBOGFU010000008.1:0-2505 GCA_050743545.1 Acidimicrobiales bacterium
ACGAGGGGCTCCTCGCGCGTCGCGGTGGCCTCGGCGAGTGAGAGCTCGAGCAGCGCGCGCAGGCGCGCGGGGGTCGCCTCGTCGCGCATCGGGCGGGCCGCGGGGTCGCCGCGCAGCGCGTCGAGGACGCGGGTGGTGGGCGGGGAGTCGACGGTCACGATCCAGTGTCGCGTGCCTCTGTCACAGGGCTAGGTTGGCGGCGTGTTGGGAGCCGACGCCGCGTTCGTCGCGGTCTTCGCCGTCTTCGTCGTGGCGATGGTCGTGCTCGTGGTCCTGACCGTGCGATTCGTGCTGCGCCGCGACCGGGCCCGGCGCGCGGCCTGGAAGGAGCGCGCGGGCCGCGCCGGCTAGCTAGAGGTCCTTGAACATGTTGGTCGACTGGACCTGGTAGCCGAGCGAGTCGTAGAGGGACCGCGCGACGGCGTTGTGGCCAAAGACGTTGAGCCCAACCCGGGTGCCCCCGTGCTCGCGGGTCCACGCCTCGGCGGCCTCCATGGTCGCGCGGCCCAGTCCCCGGCCGCGATGGGCCTCGTAGACCTCGACCTTGAAGACCCACCGGGTGCGTTCGTCGCCGTCGAAGGGCCGACCCATCCACAGCAGCCCCACGGCCTCGTCGCCGTCGACGACCTCCATCAGGTGCTGGCCCTCGGCCGGCCGGTCGTCGGGGAAGAGCGCCGCGTGCTGGGCGTCGGCCCGGGCCTGGGCCGCGGCGCGGCTCTGGCCCGCGGCGACCTGCTCGTCGACGTAGTCCGCCATGATCGCGGGGATCGCCACGGCGAGCGCCGCGGCGTCCATGTCACGCAGCATGACCACTAGAGCTCGAGGCCCCGGCTCTGGAGATCGCGCACGGCGCGGTCGAGGTCGGCGATCGCGCGCTCGAGCACCGCGAGCCGCGCGGCGACCGCGGCGTCGATGCGCTGGTCCAGGGTCTCGTCGACGCGCGCGTCGATCTGCTTCTTCACGCGCGCGTCGAGCGAGTCGACCAGGGGCTGGGTCAACTGGCGCAGGCGCTCTTTGATGTCCGGGCCGGGCGTTGCGCTCGCGTCGCTGGGCTCATCGCTCACGACGAGATGGTACTCACGAGGTCGGCGCGGGCGGGCAGTAGACACCGGCGTTGAACTGCAGGGTGTTGAACTGGCCAGCCCACGGCGGGCTGGTGAGGGTCGACTCCTCGTTGGCCAATTTGGTGGTCGGCGTGCAGACCGCGGCGAAGGCGATGAACCCGCGCACGTTGGACCCGCTCGCGCCGGGGATCGCGACGGGGCCGCCCCCGGAGAACGCGACGGCCTCGAAGATAGGCAGCGGGCTCGCCGCGAGCGCGTAGTTGCGGTACTCGCTCTGGTTGGCGTAGACCGCGGCGTTGATCGCCGGGTCGACCGAGTCGAGCCCCTGGGCCCAGCCCGCCAGCATCGAGGTCCAGTAGGTCGCGTAGGTCGCCAGCGTGGCCTTGGTCGCGCCCGCGGGCGCGTCGAGCCCGGAGTGGTTGTCGGGGTAGCCCTCGGGGTCGAAGATCACCCAGTCGGGCTTCAACCCCACGCCGAGCCCGCGGTACTGGTCGATCTGGGTCGCGACCCAGGCTCCCGCGGCGAAGCCGTGGTTGAAGTAGGTCGTCGCGTTCCTCTGCTCACCGGGCTCGGGTCCGCTCACCGTCCAAAACGAGAGCCAGGTGACGCGCCGGTGGGCGTTGTAGATGTTCTGGCCCATGAGGAAGTCGGGCGACGTCGCGACCCCCGACGCGCTGGTGAAGCCGACCCACGGGGTCTTGGTCGTGCCGAGGCCGCCGGTCTCGGACAGGATCGGCCAGCCGTCGTTGACCGCCTGGGACCACTTGGCCGAGGGGATCGCGTAGACCCCGACGCCTTCGGGCGGCGGGGACGCGACCCCCGCGGCGAAGAGGTCGAGGCCCGTGGGGGTGGCGAAGCCGGTGACCGCGTTGGCGACCGTGCGCGCCGCGCTGCCCGCGGTCACCGAGACGTCGGTCGCGCTCCACGCCCCCGGCGCGCCGGTGCCCGTTATCGCGAAGAGGTCGCCCCAGTTGGCGGCCTGGCCCGCGACGGTCACCGACGTCGCCCCCGCGGCGACGAAGAGCGAGCCCGCGAGGGGCGGCGCGCCCGGGGTGTTGGCCGTGAGGTTGGTCACGCTCCAGGGCGACCCTACCTGGCCCACCGCGAGGGGGGTCAGCAGCGTCGTGGTCGTGGCGAGGGTCGTGGTCGTGGTCGTGGTCGTCCCGGGCCCGCCGAGCAGGGCGAGCGAGACGCTGAACAGGTCGACCGCACCGCTCGCGGCGAGCGCGGCGACGTAGATCGTCGTCGGCGACGACGCCGTGGCGATGGGCCCGGCGACCTTCACCCCGCCCACGGCCTTGGAGACGTCTGCCGCGACCCAGGGGTTGGCGCCCGACCCGGTCGCCGAGAGGAGCTCTAAGTCCCCGGTCGAGGTCGTCGTGACGACGCCCGGGGTCGCCGCGGCGAGCACCGCGGGGTCGCTCAGCGTGGTGCCCGTGCC
>JBOGFU010000009.1:0-1829 GCA_050743545.1 Acidimicrobiales bacterium
GTACATGGAGAAGCACTCGGTGTCGCGTCTGGTCGGCTCACCCCCGGGCTACGTCGGCTACGACGAGGGCGGACAGCTCACCGAGGCCGTGCGGCGCAAGCCCTTCAGCGTGGTGCTCTTCGACGAGGTCGAAAAGGCTCACCCCGACGTCTTTAACATCCTGCTCCAGATCCTCGATGACGGCCGCCTGACCGACTCGCAGGGTCGCGTCGTCGACTTCAAGAACACCATCCTCATCATGACGTCGAACCTCGGCACCGCCGACCTGCGCAAGGCGGCGATCGGCTTTGGCAAGGGGTCGGACCTCGTCACCCACGAGCGGATGAAGGAGAAGGTCCACGACGCGTTGAAGCAGCACTTCCGTCCGGAGTTCCTCAACCGCATCGACGACACGATCGTCTTCCACGAGCTGACCCGCGAAGAGGTCATGGCGGTGGCCAACCTGTTCATCGGTCGCCTGCGCGAGCAGCTCAAGGCCCAGGGCCTGGGGCTGGAACTCTCCGCGGGCGCCCAGGGGTTCTTGGCGGACAAGGGCTACGACCCCGAGCTGGGCGCGCGCCCGTTGCGCCGGGCGGTCCAGCAGTACGTCGAGGACGTGCTCAGCGAGAAGATCCTCTTCAAGGAGTTCCGCGCCGGCGAGACGATCGTGATCGACGTGTCCGACGACCCCGAGACCCACCTCACCTTCGAGGCCGTCGAGGGCCTCCCGGCGTCGGTCGACCTCGAGGACGTCGCGCCCCCGGCCTAGGTCACACGCGACCCGTAGGGTCGCCGCCGTGAAGAGCCACCCGTCACACGTCTGCTCGTCGTGTGGTGCGGTCGCGCCGCGCTGGAGCGGACGGTGCCCGGGGTGCGGGGAGTGGAACACGCTGGCGTTGGCCACCGGCGCCGCCACGAGCGCGGCACCGCTCTCGCCCCTTCGCGACTCGCTCGGCTCCGCCGGCGCGGTCGTGGCCACGGGGGTCGGCGAGCTCGACCGGGTCCTCGGGGGCGGACTCGTCGCCGGGTCGACGACGCTGCTCTTCGGCGAGCCGGGGGTCGGCAAGTCGACCCTCGCGCTGATGGTCCTGGCCGCGCGGGCGCGCGATGGCGACGCGGTGGTGTTGGTCGCCGCCGAGGAGTCCGCGGCCCAGGTCGCCGCGCGGGCGCGGCGACTCGGCGACGTCCCCGAGGGGCTCGACGTGACCGCGACCGCCGACGTCACCGCGGTTGAGGCCATGATCCGGTCGCGACGTCCGGCGTTGGTCGTGGTCGACTCGGTGTCGGCGATGAGCGACCGGGCCATCGCCGCGCCCACGGGGTCGGTTCCCCAGGTCCGCCACGGCGCCGAGCGCCTCTGCTCGGCGGCGCGCGACGTCGGCTGCGCGCTGGTGCTCGTGGGACACGTGACCAAGGACGGCGACCTCGCGGGGCCGCGCACACTCGAGCACATGGTCGACACCGTCGTGCGTGTCGAGGGCGACCGGCACGGGACGCTTCGCCTGCTGCGCGCCCAGAAGCACCGCTTCGGCCCGACCGACGAGGTGGGCATGCTCGAGGTCGTCGCCGAGGGGCTGCGCGACCTCGCGGACCCGGCGTCGCTCGCGGGCGAGGGCCTCGGCGTGCCCGGGGTCGTCGTCGGCGTGGCCAACGACGGCTCGCGCGCGACCCGCGTCGAGATTCAGGCGCTGGTCGCGCCGAGCACCGGGCCCCCGCGCCGCGTCGCCCACCAGGTCTCCGCCCAGCGCCTCGCGCTGCTGCTCGCCGTGCTCGACGCGCGCTGTGGCGTGGCGACCGGGGCGATGGACGTCTTCGCCGCGTCCGCGGGGGGGCTCCCGGCGAGCGAACCG
>JBOGFU010000010.1:0-4042 GCA_050743545.1 Acidimicrobiales bacterium
CCCGGGGTGGATGGCCTTGGCCTCCAACAGCGCGCCGACCTCGCGCAGGGGCCACGCGAGGTCGTGGTAGCGCCGTCCGTTGATGGTCGAGGTCCCCGCGTCCGCGGCGTCGAGCCCCATGATGACGCGCATGGTGGTCGACTTGCCCGCGCCGTTGGGGCCGAGGAATCCGGTGACGACGCCCGGGCGCACGTCAAAGCTGAGGTCGTCGACGGCGACCTGCTCGCCGAAGTGCTTGGTGAGGTGACGGACCTCGATCACGCGTCGTGTCCCGTGGGCGGTTGAGCGGGCGGCGTCCAGTCGTCGTTGAGCGGCCGGCGGTCGCGCCGCGCGCGCACGAGGGCGACGATGAGCACGACGATCACCGCGATAAGGACCAGGCCGATGACGCCACGGACCGCGTGGTGAAGGTGGTGGGCCTGCAGGACCACGACCGGCGGTCGGGTGGTAGCGAACATCGACGTCCCTTCGCCGCGGCCGGCGGGGGGACGCCGGCCACGGACAGTCTCTATTACTACCACAGTGACCACTATGTGGATAGTCTCTATTCGTGGAAGATGCCAGCGGAGCTAGGCGACTGACCCGCACGGAGAGCCGGGCCCAGACCCGTGAGCGCCTGCTCGACGCCGCGGCGACCGCGTTCGCGTCCGATGGCTACTCCGGAGCGTCGGTCGAGGAGATTGCCGAGTCGGCGGGGTTTTCGGTCGGCGCTCTCTACTCCAACTTCGCGGGCAAGGAGCAGCTCTTCGCCGAGGTCCTGCGCCGTCAGCGCGCCGATCGCATGGCGCGCGTCCACGAGCTCTTCTCGAGCCCCGGCTCGCTCGACGATCACCTGCGCGCGCTGAGCCGCCTGCTCGGTGAGTTCGCCGATCGCGGCCTGGCTATCAACGCCGTGCACGGCGGGGTCGGACCCCGGGGATTTCGTGACCCCGAGGCCGAGCGCGTCGTGCGCGCGTTCCTCCAGGAGCAGGCCGACGACATCGGCTCGATGATCCTGCTCGCGATGGCGCGCGAGGGAGTCGTGGTGACCGCGTCGCCGACCACGGTGTCGACGGTCGTGACGGCGACGATCCAGGGTTTGGTGAGACGTCGCAAGCTCGACGCCACGAGCGCGACCGACGACGTCATCTATCAGGCGCTGACGTGGCTGACCGTCGGGGTCGCGGCGTCGGCGTGAGGAGTGCGTCGCTGCCTAGGGTGAGTCGGCGTGGCTGACGCAATCATCGAGACCGGCGACCTCTCAAAGGTCTACGCGGGCGCGGACTCCCCCGCGCTCGACTCGCTCACGCTCTCCGTCGAGCGCGGTGAGATCTTCGGGCTGTTGGGGCCCAACGGCGCGGGCAAGACCACGACCGCCGGGATTTTGACGACGCGCGTCGTGCCCACCGGGGGGTGGGCCAAGGTGGCCGGGATCGACGTCCATCGCCACCCCGCGCTGGTCAAGCAGCTCACCGGCATCGTCAGCCAGCAGAACACCCTGGACCGTCAGCTCACCGTCCACGAGAACCTCTACTTCCACGGTCGACTCTTCGGGATGGCCAAGCGCGAGAGCCACGTGCGCGCCGACGAGCTCCTCGAGGCGTTCGCGCTGACGAGGTGGTCAAAGGCCAGCGTCTACGCGCTGTCGGGCGGCATGGCCCAGCGCCTGATGGTCGCGCGCGCGGTCTTTCACTACCCCGCGGTCCTCTTCCTCGACGAGCCCACGTCGGGGCTCGACCCCCAGAGCCGGCTCGCGCTGTGGGAGATGCTGCGCACGCTCAACGCCCAGGGCCAGACGGTGCTGCTCACGACCCACTACATGGAGGAGGCCGACCAGCTCTGCCATCGGGTGGCGATCCTCGACCACGGGCGGATCCTCGCGCTCGACACCCCGGCCAGCCTCAAGCGCTCCACCGGGGTCGACACGATCGTGACGGTCAAGGTCTCGGCCAACGGCTCGGCGCTCGCGGAGCGCCTCGCCGGCGAGCCCGGGGTCGTGGGCACGCGGGTCGCCGACTCGACCGTCGCGGTCCACACGCGCGACATGGAGCGGATGGTGCCGCGCATCGTCGACGCCGCCGAGGACGTGTCGGTCGGCGTCCTCGACCTCTCGGTCGCCGAGCCGACCCTCGAGACCGTCTTCATCAACCTGACCGGCAAGGAGCTGCGCGAGGTATGACCGCGACCTTTACCACCGCCACCCGCGGCGTCGTGGCCGCGAGCACGACCGCGTTGAAGGCGCTCATGCTGCGCGACCTCACGGTGCTGCGCAAGACCTTCCGCGAGTTCGTGCTGCGCACGCTCATCCAGCCGTTCCTGCTCTGCTTCGTCTTCCTCTACGTCTTTCCAAAAATCGGCCAGGCCGTGGGGGGCAACGCCGGCGCCGGGGGCGAGGACTTCGCCACGGTGTTGGTGCCCGGGGTCGTCGGGATCTCGGTGATGTTCCAGGGGGTCCAGTCGATCTCGCTGGCCATGGCCCAGGAGTTCGGCTTCACCCGCGAGATCGAGGACCGGGTTCAGGCGCCATGTCCCATCTGGCTGGTCGCGATCGCCAAGGTGCTGTCGGGCGCGGTCCAGGGGCTCATCGCCGCGCTGATCGTCTTTCCCATCGCGTCGGTCGTGCACGCCGCCGGGGTCACCGCCCAGCTCAACCTGCACTGGTGGGTCATCGCGTCCTTCCTGCCCATTGCCTGCGTGGCGATGGCCGGGCTCGGACTCGTGCTGGGCACGATCTTCGAGCCGCGCAACATCGGCCTGATGTTCGGCTTCGTGATCCTGCCCATCACCTTCCTCGGCGGCACCTACTACCCGTGGACCCATTTGGCCCCGGTCAAGATCGGGTCGTTCCACTGGCTCCAGACCCTGGTGCTCATCAACCCGCTGATCTACGTCAACGAGGGGATGCGCGCGGCCTTCACCAACGCCCCCCACATGCACCTCTACGTCGTCTACCCCGTGATGATCGGCTTCGCGACGCTCTTCCTCACCATCGGTCTGCGCCACTTCCGGCGCCGCGTGCTCTCCTAGGGCGCGCGTGGCCTACCAGCTCGACGAGTCGACCGTCGGCGCCTACCTCGCTAGCCACGGCGTGGTCGAGGGCGTGCCCACTCACGTCGAGCGCCTCGTCGGCGGGGTCTCGGCCGACGTCGTGATGGTCGAGGCCGCGGGTCGACGCCTGGTCGTCAAGCAGGAGCTCGCGACCTTGCGGGTTCGCGACGAGTGGACCTCCAACCCCGAGCGCGTCGGCGCCGAGGCTCGGGGCCTCACCCTCGCGCGCGACCTCCACCTCCCCGGCGCGCTGGCCGTGGTCGCGGTCGTAGCCGAGGACTACCTGCTCGTCATGGAGTGCGCGCCCGAGGGCTTCGTCCCCTGGAAGGCCGAGCTCCTCGAGGCGCGTGTCGACGTCGGGGTCGCGACCGAGGTCGGGCGCTGGCTCGGCGAGCTGCACGCGGCCACCTTCGACGACGACCAGCGCCGGGTGGAGTTCGCCGACCAGTCCGCGTTCGTCGAGCTGCGCGTCGACCCCTTCTATCGCACCGTCGCCGCACGCAACCCCGACCTCGCGGTGAGCGTCAACGCCGCCGCCGACTCCCTCCTTGTCCCGGGGCGCTGCGTGGTCCACGGTGACTACTCGCCCAAGAACCTGCTCGTGCGCGGCCGGGACCTCGCCGTCATCGACTGGGAGATCGTCCACTTCGGCCAGCCGGTCTTTGACGTGGCCTTCGTTGTCAGTCACCTCACGTGCAAGTACTTCCGCGGCCGGGGCGGCAACGACGAGTACCTCGACGCCGCGCGGGCCGTGCTGAGCGCGTACCGGCTCGCGGCCCCCGAGGTCGCGCGCGTCGTTGACGACGCCGACCTCGTGACCCAGGTCGCGTGCCTCGTCCTGGCCCGGGTCCAGGGCAAGTCCCCCGTCGACTACCTGGTCGGCGAGGCCCGCCATCGCTGCCGGGGGTGGGCGCGCCGGGTCCTCGCGGCCCCGCCGGGCGACCTCGACGCGGCGTGGGCCCCCGCGCCCTAGGGCGACCGCGCGGGGACCCGCGGCTTCGGTAGCGTCGTGACG
>JBOGFU010000011.1:0-4675 GCA_050743545.1 Acidimicrobiales bacterium
CGTCGAGACCGCGCCCTTGGGAAAGCCCGTCGTGCCCGACGTGTAGAGGATCGTCGCGTCGAGGTCGGGGGTGAGCGCGACGTCGGGCATCGCCGCGCCCGCAGCGACGACGTCCTCCCAGCGGTCGACGCCGGCGAGGTCGTCACCCGCGCGCGCGACGACGATGGGCACGCCGGACTCGGAGCACGGACGCTGCGCGCGCCGCGCGCGCTCGTCGTCGGCGATGAGCACGCTCAGCCCGGAGTCGCGCACCGCGTAGGCAATTTCGTCCTCGACCCACCACGCGTTGAGCGACACCGAGACCGCGCCGATTGACAGGATCGCCGCGAAGGCGACCACCCACTCGGGCAGGTTGCGCATCGCGATCCCCACGCGGTCGCCCACCGCGACGCCGTAGCGCTCGACGAGGGTCGCGCCGAGCGCGTCGGCCTCGTCCATGACCCGGGCGAAGCTCCACTCCTCGTCCTCGTAGACGAGGAACGTCGACTCGACGCCGCGCGCGCCGTCAAAGATCTGCCTCATCGTCGCGGGCGCCTGGGCGAAGCGGCGCTGGGTCCCGCCGTCGACCTCGACCTCGACGACCTCGAACGGCTGGCCCGCGGCGCCAACCTGGGCCACCGCGTCTTCGTAACTCGTCGCCAACCCCGCTCCCTCGTCGCGGGAAATCCTACGCTGGGGCCACGCTGAACCTGACCGACCCCCCTGACGCGCCCGACGCGGCGCTCGCGTGATCCGCTTCGAGCTCCACGTGCACCCCGGTTCGCGCCGCCCGCGCGTGGGCGGCTCCTACGACGGGGACCTCGAGGTTCACGTGCGCGCCCGAGCGGTCAAAGGGGCCGCGACCGTCGAGGCGCTCGCCGCGGTCGCGGCGGCGTTCGGCGTGCCGAGTGACGCCGTGACCCTCGAGCGCGGAGGACGCAGCCGAACCAAGCTCGTGTGCGTCGAGGGTGAGGACGCGACGCTGCGCGCGCGCCTGCGCGAGCTGCTTTCTAACGCGGGGCGCGTCGCGCGCTAGGAGAGTACGGGGGTCGCGCCCGCGGCCTTGGCCGCCATGCGCTCGACGCTCTCGCGCAGCTTGTCGACGACCGCGGCCAGGTCGACGCGCGCGCGCTCGGCCTCGTCGCTCAGCCCCGACAGGTGCGACACGTCCCAGAGCGCGAGCACGGGGTCGAGCACGTCGCGCAGGTACTGGCCGAGCCCGTAGATGCCCTCACGCGCGATACGCACCGCGTGGCGAGTGAAGCTCGGGATGCCGGTGCCGGGCATCGCGAACGCGCTCACCTGCTTGGCCGCGGCGATCATCATCGTCGACGGGTCGATGTCGAAGCCCGCGAGAGCCAGGTCGCGGTAGAAGAGGTAGTGCTTGGTCTCGTCGCCCGCGACGAGCGCGAGGACGTTGCGCCCCATTTTGTCGTCCTTGGGCAGGTGCGCGCCGGTGTTGCGGTGGGCGATCTGGGTCGCGCGCTCCTGGAACGACACGTAGCAGATCAGCTCGGCCATCGTCGCGGGGTCGGGCACCTTGCCCGTCGCCATCTGGACGCGCCGCCCGTCTTCGAGCAGGGTCGGGTCGATGCAGCGGCTCACGTGGACCCAGTCGCGCATGACCATCGAGTGGCGGTTCTCCTCCATTGTCCACTGGTGGTTCCAGTCGACGATGGGGTGGTTCTTGGGGGCGTGGCTCAGCAGGGTGTTGGTGTAGTAGGGCAGGTTGTCTTCGGTGAGCAGGTTGACGTAGATCGAACTGCGCACGCCATCGGCGAGGGGGTAGTCGCTCGGCGTCCAGGGGTGATCGCCGAAGTCATCCCCGGTCCCCCAGTCAATCTGCTCGTGCGGGTACCAGTTGCGCGGCGCCTCCATGTGACGGTTGTAGAGACGCTCGACGTCCGGGGCGAGCTCGGTGAGGAGGTCGACGCGGGAGCTCCGCGCGCGCGCAGGTGACATGGCCCTCTCCTCGCGGCTAC
The DNA here is from genome assembly GCA_050743545.1 of Acidimicrobiales bacterium. Taxonomy (GTDB): domain Bacteria; phylum Actinomycetota; class Acidimicrobiia; order Acidimicrobiales; family RAAP-2; genus RAAP-2. Next base: position 1,962 of record JBOGFU010000011.1, read on the forward strand.
GGCGTAGCCCACCACAGCGTAACCCCCGGCGCGCCCGAGGACCTTGCTGGCGGGGAATGTCACAGACGCGCCGGTAGCCTGGTTCGCCTATGCAGGTGCTCGAGACCTTGATGCCGGCGGACTTCCGCCGCTCGATCACGTCCCCCCTGCGCCTGCTCTTCTGGTCGACGTTCCTCGGGTGCATCGGCCGGGGCCTCACGCTGTCGCTGTTCGTGGTCTACCTGCACAACGTGCGCCACTTCTCCACGACGTTTTCGACGCTGCTGCTCGCCGTGGCGGCGATCACCGGGCTCGCGACGAGTCCGGTGTGGGGAACCCTGACCGACCGCTTCGGACCGTGGCCGGTCATGCTCTTCTCGTTCTACGCCGAGGCCGTGGGGCTGGTGTTTTGGGCCTTCGCCCACACCGAGGTGCAGGCCGGGCTGACCGGCGTGGCCATCGCCGTGCTGAGCGGCGGAGGGTGGGGGCCCGGGTCGACGATGCTCAGCCGGATGGTCTCGCCCGACCTGCGCCAGCGCGCGTTCGGCTTCAACTTCATGCTGGTCAACCTGGGCATCGGATTCGGCGGGCTGATCTCCGCGTCGATCGTCGACCTGCACCGACCCGTGACCTTCACCGTGCTCTACGTGCTCAACGCGGGGGTCACGGTGCTCACGGCGTTCGTGCTGTGGCCGTTGCGCGCCCACGGCCGGCCCGTCACCGAGCACCTCGACGACCCCGTCAAGAGCGCGCAGGGTTGGCGCACGGTGCTGAGCGACCGCCGCCTCGTGCTCATCGTCGTGGCCTCCCTCGTCCTGCTCACCGCGGGCTACGGGTCCCAAGAGGCCGGCTACAGCCTCTTCCTCGTCAACAACCTCCACCTCTCCGTGCACGTGATCGGCGTCATCTTCTTCTTCAACACGTCGACGATCGTCCTCAGCCAGTTGTGGGTGCTCAACCGCATCGAGGGTCGGAGCCGGTCGCGCGTCATGGCGCTCGTCGGCGTGTTCTGGTTCGTCTTCTGGGCGCTGCTCGACGTCTCGCTGTCGCTGCCCGCGGGGCTCACGGTCGCCGGGCTCATCGTCGCGATGGTCATCTTCGCGGTCGGCGAGACAATGCTCTCGCCCGTCGGGTCGGCGATCGTCAACGAGATCGCCCCCGAGCACCTGCGCGGGCGCTACAACGCCGCGCTAGGACTCACGTGGGGGGTGTCGGCCACGATCGCGCCGATCATCGTCGCGCTGTTCTTCGACAATCACCTGTCCAACTGGTGGCCCTTCTGCGTCGCGTTGCTCGCGCTCGTCGCGTCGGGGCTCATGCTCAACCTCTACCGCAACCTCAGCGACCGCGAGGACGGTCGAGGGGTTGTCGCGGCGCTCGAGCCGGGCGCCGCGTAGCGCCACCGCTAACCTGTCGGCTCGACCGCGGGCCCGCCCGCCACGGGGAGGAGTCGACATCGTCACCGCAACGACCGGGGCGCCCCGCCGCGCGAGAGCGGCGTGGTGGGCGTGGGCCCCGGTGGGCCTCGCGGGGTCCCTGCTCGCCGTGCTCGCGGGCGCGACGGTCGGGTCCGTCCCGCGTCCCCCGGGGTACCGATGGTGGGTCGGCTGGTGGGGCCTCGGCTACAGCGCGGCCCACGTCGTGCTCTACGTCGGGGTCGCGCTGCTCACGCTCGCCTGGGTGATGGTCGGCGCGCTCGCGCGCCGCGGGGAGCTGTCGGTCGCGCGCGCGCTCACGCTCCTCGTCGCGTGGGCCACGCCCCTCGCGCTGGGGGTCCCACTCTTCTCGCGCGACGTCTACAGCTACGCCGCCGACGCGGTGCTCGCGCGACGCGGGCTCAACCCCTACGTGGTCGCGCCCGACCACCTCGGCGGTGGGCCGCTCTACGCGTCGATCGCCCAGGTCTGGCGCCACACGCCCTCGCCCTACGGTCCGCTCATCGCGCTGTCGTCGCGCGCGCTCGCGCCGGTCGCCGGGTCGTCGCTGATGGCCGAGGTCCTCGTCGCGCGCGCGCTCGAGCTGGTCGCGTTCGCGGTGCTCGCCGTCGCGCTCGTCGCGATTGCCCGGCGTCACCACGTCGACCCGGGCGTCGCGCTCTGGCTCGGGACGTTGAGCCCCCTCGCGCTGTTCAGCGCGGTGTCGTCGGCCCACAACGACACCCTCATGCTCGCCGTTGCGTCGCTCGGAGTCGTCGCGTCCCAGCGCGGCGCCCGGCGCAGCGCGATCGCGCTCTTCGCGCTCGCGGCGACCGTCAAACTCCCCGGGCTCGCCGGGGTCGTCGTCGTGTCGGCGGGCGCGTGGCGCGGAGCGACCGCGGCGCGGCGCGCGCGCGTGGTCGCCGAGGCCCTGGTGATCGTCGCAGCGGTGCTCGCGCTGGTCACGTGGGCCGCGGGTGACGGCTGGACGTGGCTGAGCCCCCACGCGCTCGCCATACCCACCGAGCTGCACGTGCTCATCACCCCGGTGGTCGCGGTCGGCGCGCTGGCGGCGTCGATCGCGCGCGGCCTCGGTGACCACGTCGCGACGCGCGGGGTCGTCGTCGCCGCCCAGCACGTGGGCGAGGCGCTCGCGGCGTTGGGTATCGTCGGGGTCGTGTTGCGAACCCGCGCCGACAACGCGGTTCGCGCCCTGGGCCTGGCGCTGGCGTTGGTCGCGTGGCTGAGCCCCGTGCTGTGGCCGTGGTACCTGCTGTGGGGGCTCACCGCGCTCGCGGCTACGACGTCGCAGGGTTCGCG
>JBOGFU010000012.1:0-4171 GCA_050743545.1 Acidimicrobiales bacterium
GGCTCACCGCGATCATGGTCGCCGCGGCGCCGCGGGCGGCCTACGCCGTGCTCGCGCTCGTCCTCGGCGCCGGCTACCTCATCGCGGTGCTGGGCCCGTCGCTGCACTGGCCCGCGGCCGTCATCGACCTCTCCGTCTTTCACTTCGTCGCGCTCGTGCCCTACGCGCCGCCCAACTGGGCGGCGGTCGTGACCTTCGTCGTCGCGGGCGTCGGGCTCGTCGCCGTGGGCTCGGTGGGCTTCGCGCGACGCGACCTCGTCGCCGCGGGCTAGGCGCTACTTAGGGGGCATCCGAATGCCGGCGTCGATGCGAACCGACTCGGCGTTCATGTAGCTGTTGGTGAGGAGCTCCACGCAGAGCGACGCGAACTCGTCGGCGAAGCCCAACCGCTTGGGGAAAAGCACCCCGGCGCCCAGGCGCGCCTTGAACTCCTCGCTGGCGTCACCGGAGCCGTAGATCGGGGTGTCGATGAGCCCGGGCAGGATGGTGTTGACGCGCACCCCGATAACCGCGAGGTCGCGCGCGAGCGGCAGGGTCAGACCGACCACGCCCCCCTTGGACGAGCTGTAGGCGACCTGGCCGATCTGGCCGTCCTCGGCCGCGACCGACGACGTGTTGACGATCGCGCCGCGCTGGCCGTCTCCGTCGGGGCCGTTGTGGCTCATCGCGGTCGCGGCGAGGCGACAGACGTTGAAGGTGCCGATGAGGTTGATCTCGATGACCCGGCGGTAGAGGTCGAGGTCGTGGGCGCTCGCGTACTCGCCGTCCTTGCCGATCGTGCGCGTGGCCCAGCCGACCCCCGCGCAGTTGACCGTGGACCACAGCGGCGCCATGGCGAGCCCCGCGTCGATCGCCGCGATGACGTGGTCGGTGTCGCTGACGTCGCAGTGCGCGAAGGCCCCGTTGATCGACGCGGCGACCGCCTCACCGCGCTCGTCGTTGAGGTCGGCGACCACGACGCGCGCGCCGCGCGCGAAGAGCGCGCGCGCGGTCGCCTCGCCGAGCCCGGACGCGCCCCCCGTGACGATCGCCGACGTGTTGGCCAGTTCCATCTCACTCCTCTCCGAGTGGACCTCAGTCAAGCAGACCGCGCGCGCGCCGTAGCCTGGCGCGGTGTCGACGACCTACGAGGTGACGCGCGAGGAGCTGGCCGGCGACCTCGCCGACCAGCCGCGCTACCGCGTCGACCAGACCTGGCACGCGCTGTGGGGTGAGCGGCGCTCCTTCGCCGAGATGACCACCCTCCCGCGCGAGCTGCGCGCGCGCCTCGCCGCGGCCCACCCGAGCGCGCTGCGCGTGGCCGCCGACGTCGCGAGCGACCGCGGCCTGACGAGGAAGTGGGTCTTCGCGCTGGCCGACGGCGCGACCATCGAGACCGTGCTCATGGCCTACGAGGACCGCGTCACGGTGTGCGTGTCGTCCCAGGCCGGGTGCGCGATGGGCTGCACGTTCTGCGCGACCGGCCAGGCGGGGTTCACGCGACACCTCACCGTCGGCGAGGTCGTCGAGCAGGTCATGCACGCCGCGCGCGCGGCCGTGCCGCGGCGCCTCTCCAACGTGGTCTTCATGGGCATGGGCGAGCCCCTCGAGAACTACCGCGTGACCGTCGCCGCGCTGCGCGCGCTGCGCGACGACGTGGGCCTGTCGGCGCGACACCTCACCGTGTCGAGCGTCGGGGTCGCCCCGGCGATCGAGCGCCTCGCGACCGAGGGACTGCCCGTGACCCTCGCGGTGAGCCTGCACGCGGCGACCAACGCCAAGCGCTCGGCGCTGGTGCCGCTCAACGACCGCTACCCGCTCGAGCGCCTGGCGGTCGCGTGCGCGCGCTGGACCCAGCGCACCGGGCGGCGACTCAGCTTCGAGTGGGCGCTCATCGACGCGGTCAACGACACCGTGGCCGACGCCGACGAGCTCGCCCACTACGCGCGACCCTTGGGCGCGCACGTCAACCTCATCCCACTCAACCCGACCCCGGGCTACCTAGTGCGCGGAAGCGCGCCCGAGCGGGTGCGCGAGTTCCGCGACGCGCTGGTCGAGCGCGGGATCGAGGCCACGGTGCGCGCGACGCGCGGGCGCTCGATCGACGCCGCGTGCGGCCAGCTCGCCGCGGTCACGTCGGGGCGTCACCGACTTGAGGTTCGCCGCTGATCTCACTCGCGCGCCAGAAGCCGGGGCGCGCGCGCACCAACGCGAGCGCGCCCAGCACGCACGCGACCCCGCCCGAGACGATGGAGACCTCGGTCGACGTGAGGCTCGCGACGGCGCCCGACTCCATGTCGCCCAGGCGCGGCCCCCCCGTGACGACGACCTGTTGGATCGCCGAGACCCGTCCGCGGAACTCGTCGGTGATCGCGCGCTGGAGGATCGCGTTGCGCAGGATCGTCGACACCACGTCGGCCGCGCCGGCGACGCCCAGGCAGACCAGGCCGACCGCGACGACGTGCACCGCGCCGAAGAGCGCCATCGACGCGCCCCAGACGACGACCGCGACCACGACCAGTCGCCCCTGGCGCGTGACGCGCCCGACCCAACCGGTCACGAGCGCCATCACCACCGCGCCCACGCCCGGGGCCGCGTAGAGGAGGCCGAGCAGGCGCGGCCCGCCGTGGTAGAGGGAGAGCGCGACCGCGGGGAAGAGCGCGCGCGGCAGGCCGAAGATCATCGCGTTGAGGTCGACCAGGTAGACCGCCTGGGCCATCGCGTGGCGCCGCACGTAGCCGAACCCGTCGGCGATCGCGCGCAGCAGGCGCACGCGCTCCGCGCCGACCCCGCGCATGACCGGCAGCGCGAACGAGCTCGCGGTGAGCACGCCGTAGGTGATCGCGTCGATCCCGTAGCACCACGGCAGGCCGACCCCCGCGAGGAGCAGCCCGGCCACGACCGGGCCGAGCGCCATCGCGACGTTGAAGGTGACCTGGTTGAGCGAGTAGGCGGCGACGAGCTCGTCGGGGGCCACCAGCGCGGGGATCACCGCGGTGCGCACCGAGCCCGAGAACCCACCCGCGCCCGCGGCGAGCGCGGCGACGACCACCAGCACCCACAGGTGCGACGAGTGGGTCGCGGCGTTGGCGGCGAGCGCGGCCGAGCCCAGCCCCAGCGCGACCGAGCTCGCGACGAGGAGCCGGCGTCGGTCGACGCGGTCGCCGAGCGCGCCGCCCCACAGCGAGCCGACGATGAGGAAGGGCAACTGGATGAGGCTCGCGAGGCCGACCCACAGCGACGAGTGGGTCTCGCGGTAGACCTGGTAGGGCACCGCGACGATGGTGAGGTTGCTGCCGAGCAGCGAGACGAACTGGCCCGCGAAGAGCCAGCGGAACGCGCGGTTGACGCGTAGCGGGCGCACGTCGACGAGCACCCGCGGCACCCATTTAGCCTAGGGGGGTAATGTTGCGAGGCCGAGAGTGGGAGTGTCGATGATCGACGAACAGCTGGTGCAACTCCTCTCGCCCGAGGGCGAGAGGGTGGCCAGCTCGGACTATCCGAGCACCCTGGGCGGCGACGAGATCTTTGGCCTCTACCGCGACATGGTCATCGTCCGACGGCTGTGCAACGAGTCCACCAGCCTCCAGCGCCAGGGCCAGCTCGCGCTGTGGGCGCCGATCCAGGGCCAAGAGGCCGCCCAGATCGGCCCCGGCCGGGCCATGGCGCCCATGGACTTCTCCTTTCCCACCTACCGCGAGCACGGGATCGCGTGGTGCCGCGGCGTGCCCCCCGCGGACATGCTCAAGCTCTTCCGCGCGGTCTCCAACGGCGGCTGGGACCCCCAGAGGTACCGCCACTCGGTGCCCACCGTGGTGCTGGGCAACCAGGCGCTGCACGCCGTGGGCTACGCGATGGGCGTCCAGCGCGACGGCGCGGAGGAGGCCGTGCTCACCTTCTTCGGCGACGGCGCGTCGAGCCAGGGCGACGTGCTCGAGTCCTTCGTCTGGGCGGCGAGCTTCAACGCGCCGATCGTCTTCCTCTGCCAGAACAACCAGTGGGCGATCAGCGAGCCCGCGAGCCTGCAGTCCAAGATCCCGCTCTACCACCGCGCGCCGGGCTTCGGCTTTCCCGGGATCCGCGTCGACGGCAACGACGTGCTCGCGATGTACGAGGTCGCCAAGCGCGCGCTCGACACCGCGCGCGTCGGCGGCGGGCCGACCCTCATCGAGGCCTACACCTACCGGATGGG
>JBOGFU010000013.1:0-1864 GCA_050743545.1 Acidimicrobiales bacterium
TCGTATTGGTCTCGCCTCACGCGCCCTCCCGGCGACCACGGGGGCGTGACCACTCCCTCGCTCGCTCGCGCGTCACACTACCGTCGCGCCACGAAGCTCCCGGGGGCGTGGTTACTCGCGACGTGCGTTAGCCGTTGACGTCTCCGAGGCGCGCACCACCGCCCGTCGCCAGCCACGCAACGAGCTGAGGACCGCGACCTCCGCGGCACCGCGCAGGTCCGACACCGTGATCGTGCCCTCCACGAGCTCGCCCGACTCGACACGACGCTCGCGCTCAATCCCCGGCAGGCACCCGGCCGACAGGGGCGGCGTCATCCACAGTGACCCGACTCGGACCGCGAGGTTGGCGATGGTCGTCTCCGTGCACTCGCCGCGCTCGTTCACCATGACCACGTCGTCGGCCACCGGGTGACGACGTCGCCGTCGGTCGTACCGCTCGCGGTCGGTGGTCTTGTAGAACAGACTCGGGTCGGCGCTGTCGACTGGCTCGTCGTCGATGGCGAGCACGACGGGAGCGTCGTCGTCGCGCGGGGCATCGTCGACTTCAATGTCCACGTCGCCACGTCGCGAGAGGAGCAGTCGCACCCGCGCGTCGGCGTCGCGGTCGCGGCACCGACTCGCGACCAGCTCGATGAGCCCGTCCGGTACGGAGTAGCCCAGCCGGTCGGCCGAGCGACGGAGCCGCGACACGTGTCGCTCGACGTGGTCGTTGCGGGACCTGACCGACACGCGAAATGTGTCGAGGAGGCGGGTGGCGCTCGAGTCGCGGCCCCGCAACACCTCGGCCTTGAGCACCAGCTCGCGGTACTCGCCCTCGGGGGTCGAGTCGGCGACCACCCCGCCACCGCTCGCGAATCGCACCGTCCCCTCGCGCTGGTCGACCACCGCGGTGCGGATGGCGACGTTGAAACGCGCGCTGACACCACGCGGAGACGGTGAGACCAGCCCGACCGCTCCGCAGTAGACGCCGCGCGGGGCCGCTTCGGTCTTGGCGATGATGCCCATCGCGCTCGCCTTGGGTGCCCCGGTCACTGACCCGCACGGGAACGTCGCCGCGATGACGTCGACGAGCTCCACGTCCGGGCGGGTAACCGCGGTCACCTCCGAGACCATCTGAAACACCGTCGGGTAGCGCTCGACCTCGCACAGCGACGTGACCTCGACGGTTCCGACCTCGGCGATGCGTCCCAGGTCGTTGCGCACGAGGTCGGCGATCATCACGTTCTCCGCGCGGTCCTTGGTCGACGCGACGAGGCGCGCCACTCTCTCGTCGTCCTCACCGGGCCAGCGTCCACGCGGCGCGGTGCCTTTCATCTGGCGACTGCGCACCAGCGAGCCGTCCCACTCGACGAAGAGCTCCGGCGACGCGCTCGCGATGGCGAGGCCGTCGAATTCGAGCAACGCGGCGTGGGCCGGCTGCTGGGCCGTGACCAGGCGTCGGTAGAGGCCGCGCGCGTCGACGTCGCGCGCGACCACCGGCGACGTGAGGTTCACCTGGTAGGCGTTGCCCTGGGCAATGTCGTCGAGGATCGACTTCACGGCGAGAGCGTGGTCGTCGCGTGACGTCGCGACGTTCCAATCGACGTCATCGTTGCTCGGCCCGTCGGGCAGCGAGAGGGGCACGACCTCGCGCGCGGCGAAGACGCCGAACCACGCGAGAGGTAGCCGGGCTGGCTCACTCGGCGCCGACGAAACAACGAGCGCGTCGTCGAACGCCGGTGCGCACTCGTAGGCGAGATACCCCGCGACGAAGTGGCCGCGACGCGCGGCGTCGGCGACCCGGACGAGCAATGGTCGAACTTCGTCGAGGCGCTCGGCACGCCACTCCTCGACGAATCCGCTGAGAACCGTGAACGTTCGGGCC
>JBOGFU010000014.1:0-4054 GCA_050743545.1 Acidimicrobiales bacterium
GTCCTACCGGTACGACAACCTTGCCCAGCGTGTCATTGATCACGCCGGCCGCCGAGGCGTACCAGGCGAGCAGCGCGGTCAGCAGACCGACCCAGCCGCCAGCCTTCACCCAGCTCTCGTGTCCCGCGCCCCAGTTGCCAATCGTCAGCAGCAGGAACGTCACCGTCAGGGCGACGAAGACGCTCAGCACCGCCATGTTGACCTTGGTCGCGGCGATCATCATGTAGAACGTGAAGATCGTCCAGCCGAGCAGGAAGATCGCCACCGTGTCGGTGCCGGCCGTGATGGCCGGGATCTTCAACAGCACGTAGAAGGCAATCCAGAACGCTCCATACGACGTGAACGCGAGAGCACCGAAGGTGTTCTTGCGGTGGAACTCCCACATGCCCGCCGCGAACTGTGCGATGCCGCCGTAGACGAGAGCCAGGGCCAGCGCCGCCGCCGCACCACCCGCGTGCCATATGTTGGCGTTCGCCGAACTCAGGCAAAACGTGGTCATAGCGAACGCGGCCAGTCCTAGCGGACCGGGATCCGCCACTCTGTGTTCATCAGCCATTTACTACCCCCAACTAGCTATCGAAGCGGCCAGGATGGGCGCCTCAGGGACTATTTAAGACCGTTCGCGCGCACGGCGCTGGGATATTGATCGGGGCGTCGCCGCCTTACCCTCAAGTAATTCGAAATGCGGGGAGTTGAGTCCCTTTCCGTGAGGGTGGGTCAGTCGATCGCGGAGCGGAAAGCGCCGACCAAATCTTCAACCCCAACGCTGCCTGCGCCCCCCAGCAGAACCGACACCAGGGCCGAGCCGACGATCACGCCGTCGCCCACCTCGGCCACGGACCGAGCCTGGTCCGGGGTGGTGACGCCAATCCCGACGTAGGCGGGCAGGTCCGTGGCGGCGCGCACCCGCTCGACGACCTCGCGCGCGTCGCCGATGCCCTCGGACCGACCGGTGACCGCCATGCGCGCGGCGGCGTAGACGAACCCTGCGCACGCCGCGGTGACGAGCTCGACGCGCTCGGGCGGCGTCGACGGCGCCACCAGGAACACGGTCGCGATGTCGGCCCGATCGCACGCGGCTCGCCACGCCCCCGCCTCTTCGATGGTGAGGTCGGGAATGATGGCCCCGCGAATCCCCGCGGCGCCCAACACTCCCGCGGCGCGTTCGAGACCGTAGTGGTGGACGATGTTGTAATACGTCATCACGACGAGCGGAACGTCGACCGAGATCGTCGCGAGGTCGGCGCAGACCGAGTCGAGGGTCGTTCCACGCTCGAGCGCGCGGCGGGCGCCCTCCTGGATCACCGCGCCGTCGATCATCGGGTCCGAGAACGGCACGCCGATCTCGACGGCGTCGGCCCCCGCGTGCACCGCGGTCTCCACGTCGCGCACCCAGTCCTGCGTCAGGCCGCCGACGAAGTACGGGACCAGCGCCGTGCGCCCCTGCTCGCGAAGCAGGCGAAGTCGCTCCTCGAGAGTGCTCACCGTCCGTCCTCCAGCAGGGCGCGCACCTGGGCGACGTCCTTGTCGCCGCGCCCGGACAGGTTGAGCAGGACGCACGACCCCGCGGGCACCGACGCCCCGGCCTCTCGAGTGAGCCAGGCCACCGCGTGAGCGGTCTCGAGCGCCGGGATGATGCCCTCGAGCTCGCTCAGCAGGCGCATCGCGGGGATTACGTCCTCGTCGGCGATCGCGTAGTACTCGGCGCGACCGGTCTCGGCGAGGTGCGCGTGCTCGGGGCCGATCCCCGGATAGTCGAGTCCCGCGGAGATCGAATGCGCCTCCTCGATCTGGCCGAACTCGTCCTGGAGCAACAGAGAGCGCATCCCGTGCAGAACCCCCGGCGACCCGAGCCCGACCGCGGAGCCGCCCGCGGCCTCCACCCCGACCAGGCGCGCCGTGGTGTCGGCGAACCCCGCGAAGACCCCCGCGGCGTTGGACCCACCGCCCACGCAGGCGACGACCACGTCGGGGGCGTCGACTCCCACCGAGCGCAGTTGGTCGGCGGCCTCGCGGCCAATCACGCTTTGGAACTCGCGCACCATGAGCGGGAAGGGATGGGGACCCATGACCGAGCCGAGGCAGTAGTGGGTGTCGCCCACGCAGGTCACCCACTCGCGCATCGCCTCGTTGACCGCGTCCTTGAGCGTGCGACTGCCCGATTTCACGGCGACGACGCGAGCACCCAGCAGCTCCATGCGAAAGACATTGAGGGCCTGGCGCTCGGTGTCGACCTCGCCCATGAAGACCGTGCACGCCAGCCCGAGGCGCGCCGCGGCGGTCGCGGTGGCCACGCCGTGCTGTCCCGCGCCGGTCTCGGCGATCACTCGGGTCTTGCCCATTCGGCGGGTCAGCAGCGCCTGGCCGACGACGTTGTTGATCTTGTGCGAGCCCGTGTGGGCGAGGTCCTCGCGCTTGGCGTAGACCGTGAGACCGAGCCGCTCGGAGAGCCGATCGAGTCGGGTCAGCGGCGTCGGCCGTCCGCCAAAGTCACGAAGCGTGGCCGTAAACTCGTCGGTGAACTCGTCGTCGCGCCAGGCGGCGGCGAACGCCACGGCGAGCTCCTCGCACGCGGGCACGAGAGCCTCGGGCACGAAGCGCCCCCCGAAGGAGCCGAAGTGGCCTAGGCGGTCGGGTGGGCCCATGGCCCGCTCAGCCACGGTCCGCCTCGCGCTCGTCGAACGCCGCGCGCGCCGCGGCAACGAAGGCGCCCACCTTCGCCGCGTCCTTTACACCGGGGGCCGACTCAACTCCCGTCGCGACGTCGACGCCCCACACGTCCCAGTACTTGACGACCTTGGCCACGGACTCCGGGGTCAGTCCTCCGGCGGCGATGACGGGACGCGCGAAGGGCCGCGACAGCAGCTCGACGAAGGAGTGTTCCACGCCGCGGCCCGGCTGGGCACCGTCGAAGATCAGCGCGTCCACCACGGCGTCGTCGAAGTCCCCAAACCCCGGCTCGCCGATGGCGAGCACCTTTATGACCCCGAGGCCCGCCGAGCGCAGGCGCGCCCGCACGTCGGGGGTCAGCTCACCGTGGACCTGCACGAGGTCCGCGCCCACGCCCGCGAGGGCGACCTCGACCGACTCGGGCTCGTCGCTGCGCACGACGACGACGGTCGCGGCCCGTCCCGCGACCGCCGTGGTGATCTCACGCGCGGTGGCCGCGTCGACCCGCCGGGTCGACGAGCACACGATGACGCCGATGGCGTCGGCGCCGGCGGCGATTGCGTCCTCGGCGTCAGCCGTTGAGGTCATGCCACAGACCTTGACCACGAAGGGCTGGGAGAAGAAATCAACCACGCGCCCGCCTCCGCACCGACGCGAACTGCGCGACCGTCGCCGCGGGGTCGCTCGACGTGACAAACGCCTCACCGACGAGGACCGCGTCCACTCCCGTTCCGGCGACTCGCTCCACGTCGTCGCGCGACGCAAGGCCCGACTCACACACCGTGACCACCCCCGCCGGCAGCCCCCCGACCACGTCTTCCGCACGGTGAGTGTCGACCTCGAAGGTTCGCAGGTCTCGCTGGTTGATCCCGATGACTCTGGCCCCCGCGTCGAGGGCCCGGGCGGCCTCCTCGCCGTCGTGGGCTTCGACCATCGTGGCGAGGCCCAGCCGGTCCGCGAGGCCGATCAGCCCCGCGAGCTCCTCGTCGCTCAACGCCGCCACGATGAGCAGCACCGCCGCAGCCCCCATGTCGAACGCGTCGACCACGTCGTTCTCGGCGACGAGGAAGTCCTTGCGAAGCACCGGCAGCGCGACCGCGGCGTGAGCGGCGACGAGGTCCGCGGCGGAGCCCGCGAAGTAGGTCTCGTCGGTGAGGACCGACACCGCTCCCGCGCCGCCGGACTCGTAGGCGCGCGCCAACGTTGCTGACTCGAGCGACTCGTCGATCCAGCCACGCGACGGTGAGCGCCGCTTGACCTCGGCGATGACCGCGACCGACTCTCCACTCGTGAGAGCGTCGACGAAGGAGGGACCGACGTAGTGACCCTCGCCCGCTCGCTGACGCCAGTCGCGCTGATCGGCGCGCGCGCGAGCGCGGTGGTG
>JBOGFU010000015.1:0-1502 GCA_050743545.1 Acidimicrobiales bacterium
CGACCCGGCGTCGCGCGCGCGCGCGACGTAGCCCTCGACGCGCGCGAGGTGGTCGGGGTGGATGAGGGGCGAGACCGTGGTCGCCGGGTCGCGGCTGTCACCCAGCACGTGGCGCGCGGTCGCGACCTCGAGCCGGCGCTGGAACTCGTCGCGGATCGACGCCTCGACGAGGAGGCGGGTCCCCGCGAGGCAGACCTGGCCGGCGTCGTCGTACATCAGCGCGGCCTTGGCCACGGCGAGGTCGAGGTCGGCGTCGGCGAAGACGACCAGGGGTCCCTTGCCGCCGAGCTCGGCGGTGAAGGGGGTGAGGTTGGCCGCCGCGGCGACGCCGATCGCGCGCCCGGTCTCGGGCGACCCGGTAAAGGAGATGCGACGCACCCGTGGGTCGGCGACCAGCGCCGCGCCGACCTCCTTGCCGAGGCCTTGGACGACGTTGAAGACCCCGGGGGCCAGCCCCGCGCGCTCGACGAGGTCGGCGAGGATCGAGCAGCTGAGCGGCGACCACTCCGCGGGCTTGAGGATGACGGTGTTGCCCGCGGCGAGCGCGGGCGCGCACTTCCAGGTCGACAGCATGAAGGGCGCGTTCCAGGGCGTGATGACGACGGTCGGCCCCGCGGGCATGCGCTGGACCTCGTTGAGGGTGCCGTTGGACTCCCAGCGTCGGCCCTCGTAGTCAACGGCGAGGTCGGCGTAGGCGCGAAAGTTCCGCGCGCCGCGCGAGATCACCCGCAGGCGCAGGCTCTCTTCGAGCATCCCCATGTCGAGGCACTCGACGCGCGCGATCTCGTCGACGTTCTCGTCGATCAGGTCGGCGACGGCGTGCAAGAGGCGCCGGCGCTCGACGGGTGGGGTCGCCGCCCACGCGGGAAAGGCGTCGACCGCGGCGTCGACCGCCGCGCGGGCCTCGTCGGAGCCGCCCCGCGCGACGTTGGCGAGCGTGACCGACCAGTCGAGCGGCGAGCGGTCCTCGAAAGTGGACGCCGAGCCGACGCGACGGCCGTTGATGTAGTGCTCGGTCGAGACCTCGACCCCCGCGACGTCGACGCGCGCGCTCACGACGGGTGGCGCGGCGCGACGCGCGGGACGGGCAGGTCGGCGACGTCGGTCGCCATGGGGCGGCGCTGGCCGCGCAACTCCCATTCGCCGCCGAGGGCCGTCGAGCGCACCTCCTCGGTCGCCGTGGGCTGGGCGCCGACCTCGTCGCTCACCGGCAGGTTCGACGCGACGACGTGGTTGGTTAGCGCCCACAAGCCCTCGACCTCGACGGTGACCACGTCGCCGGGCTCGACCGGGCGCGAGTTGGCGGGCGTACCGGTCAAGATGACGTCGCCGGGCTCCAGGGTGATGAGTCGCGCGAGGTCCGCGACGAGGTAGTGCATGTCCCAGCTCATCTCGTCGGTCGATCCGTCCTGGCGAACCACGCCGTTGACGAGCGTGCGCATGGACTTGTGGTGGAAGTCCCAGTCGGTGACGACCCCGGGGCCGATCGGACAGAGGGTGTC
>JBOGFU010000016.1:0-2273 GCA_050743545.1 Acidimicrobiales bacterium
GTAGCTGGGGTCGGTGATCACCTCCTGGTAGCCGCACAGCGACGTGTTGAAGACAAACTCGCCCGTCGTCACCCCCGACGCGGGCAGGTACCCCGCGGCCTCGCCGTCGAAGGTCGCGCCGTCGGCCAGGACCAGACACGCCGGGGGTCGCGTCACGCGAGGGCTCCGTTGTCGACCACGAGTCGCCCGTTGACGATCGTCGCGCGCACCCTTCCCGTCAACTCACGACCGTGATAGGGGGTGTTGGTGGCCCGACTCGCGAGTCGGTCTCGGTCGGCCCGCCAGCGCTCGACGGGGTCGAAGACCACGAGGTGCGCGTCATCACCGGGGCTCAGCGATCCGCCGTGGGCGCCGCGGCGCGAACGTGAGTGCCCGGCGTCGAGCCTCGCCACGCGCGCCGGGCGGCGACTCAGGACGTCAAAGAAGAGGCTCGGGTCGGCGTTCAGGCCACCCAGGGCGTCGAGGGTCAGCGACGCGGCGTGCTCGAGGCCGAGCACGCCGGCGGGAGCGTCGTCGAAAGGCAGGTCCTTGGACTCGGGCGAGTGTGGCGCGTGGTCGGTCGCGACCGCGTCGATCAGCCCGGTCCTGAGCGCGAGGCGGAGTCCCTCGACGTCGCCGATCGTGCGCAGCGGCGGGTTGACCTTGAACGTCGGGTCGTAGGTCGAACACGCCGATTCGTCGAGGGTGAGGTGGTGGGGCGTCACCTCGCACGTCACGTCGAGCCCGCGAGCCCGAGCCATGACGACGATCTCCACCGACCGGGCCGTGGAGAGGTGCTGGAAGTGCACGGCACCGCCGGTGAGGCCAACGAGCTCGACGTCGCGCATCACCATGAGCTCCTCGGCCAGCGCGGGGCGGCCCTCGAGTCCGAGTCGGCCGCTGAGCGCGCCCTCGTTCATGACCCCCGCGCCGACAAGGCTTTCGTCTTCGCAGTGCTGGGCGAGGCGCACCCCGAGCGCCGCCGAGTACTGGAGTGCTCGACGCATCACCGCCGGGCTCTGGACTCCGCGTCCGTCGTCGGTGAACAGCGCGACGCCGAGCGCGGCCATCTCCGCCATGGGCGCGAGGCGCTCGCCCTCGCGACCGACCGTAATGGCGCCCGCGACCGCGACGTCGACCACGCAGCGCGAACCCCGGTCGAGCACGTGCGCCACCAGCGCCACGTTGTCGAGCGACGGCTCGGTATTGGGCATGGCCATCACCGCGCAGAAGCCGCCCAGCGCCGCGGCGCGCGCGCCGGACTCGATCGTCTCGGCGGCCTCGTCGCCGGGCTCGCGCAGGTGCGCGTGCAGGTCCACCAAGCCCGGGCCCACCCAACAGCCCGTGGCGTCGATGACCTTCGCGCCCGCGGGAGCGTCCAGCGCGGTACCCACCGCGGCGATCCGACCGTCAACGACCACGACGTCACCGAGCGCGGGGTTCGCCCCAACGACCAGTGCGTTGCGCACCACGATTGCGGTCACGACGCGTCCCCCACTCCCCCGGCGACGGTGAGGTAGAGCACGGCCATGCGCACCGGAACACCGTTGCGCACCTGTTGAGTGATGACCGCGGCGTCGAGGTCGGCGACGCGCGAGTCGATCTCGACCCCGCGATTCATTGGCCCCGGGTGCATGATGAGCACGTCGGGCGAGAGCCGGCGCGCGCGCTCGAGGGTCAAACCGTGGGTCAGGGTGAACTCGCGCGTGCTGGGCACGAACGACCCTGTCCCGCGCTCGTGCTGCAGGCGCAGGAGCCCGACCACGTCGGCCCACCCAAGGGCGGCGTCGAGGTCGCCCTCGACGTCGACGGGCCACTCCTCGACCCCCGAGGGCAGCAGGGTGCCCGGGGCAGCGACCCGAACCGTCGCCCCCAGAGCGGTGAAGATCTCGACGTCACTTCTCGCCACGCGACTATGGCGAACGTCGCCCACGATGAGCACCCGCAGTCCCTCGAAGAGCTCCGCGCCGGTCTCCGCGCCCACGACCCCGCGTCGACGCGCCAGGACATCGCGGATGGTGAACGCGTCGACGAGCCCCTGGGTCGGGTGCTGGTGCTGCCCGTCGCCGGCGTTGATGACCCTCACGTGAGGCACGTAGCGGCTCACCTGCTCCGCCGCGCCACTCGAGCGATGACGCAGTACGACGGCGTCGATCCCCAGCGCGTCAATCGTCATGATCGTGTCGCGCAGCGACTCGCCCTTCTTGACGCTGCTGGACGCGACCGCGAGCGACAGCACGTCCGCGCTGAGGCGCTTGGCCGCGGTTTCAAAGCTCAGCCGGGTTCGCGTCGAC
>JBOGFU010000017.1:0-3846 GCA_050743545.1 Acidimicrobiales bacterium
CGCGCCCACCGTGGTCGCGACGAGGAGGATGACCGGTGGGATGAACCCGCACACGATGGTGATCGGCGCGCCGGGGACCCGACGCTCGGCCGCGGCCACCGGCTCCTCAATCGTCGCGGGCTCGCCCACCGACGGGTGCAGCGCGGTCGCACCCACGAGCACGTACTGGACGAGGAAGAACGCGTCGACGACGTTGCCCGCGGAGTAGGCGTTGTGCAGGACGAGCAGGTCGTAGGCGAAGTCGCCGACGAACAGGATGACCAGGGTCGTCGCCAGCATCCGCTGGTAGGGGAGCTTTCGTCGTCGAAAGAGCAGTGAGCGAAAGACGATGAAGATGAGACCGATGTCCATCACCGGGTAGGCGACGTTGACCAGCATCCCGAAGGTCGACAGGGTCACGTCGTGGACGTAGGAGCTCATGAGGAACTGCCAGGAGATCGCCAGCGCGCCCAGCGCGACGATCGCGGCGTCGGCGCTGGCGTCGCGCGACGACGACGCCCTCGCGCTCAGGCTGAGGCGGACCACCCCCGCGAAGAGGAATGGGTAGCCGCACAGATAGAGGGCGTCGGCCGCGGAGGGGAAGGGGACGTTGTGGACGACCACCTGGTAGTAGGTGAAGACGTCGTCGCCCAGGCTGAAGCAGGCCATCGCCGCGGCAATGAGGTACCAGCCCAGCCGTTCCGCTGGCTTGCGGAGGCGGACGCCCACGATGACGCAGACGACCGCCGACTTGCCGAGCAGCGAGTAGACGACGTTCTGGTTGGTGGTGGCCGGGTACGCGAAGTACTCGACGATGAGGCAGGCGCCACCCGCCAGGACGAGCGACCACGCGGGAAAACGCCGTATTCCTATTACCGAATCGTAGGCCCCACCCCAATGACCATCGGGCTTATTGGGTTGGCGAGTGTTCGCCTAGCCGCAACTCTGTGCGTAGTCGGGGGTCCCGGGTTGCAGCGCCGCGCCGGAGTTGGCGCTCACCATCAGGCACGACTCGTCGACCGCGACGAACGCGCTCGCGGGTATGGCCTTCAGCTGGTCGACGTCGGCGTAGGTCCAACGCCGATCGGCGGTGCCCTGGAAGTACCACGAGCTGCCGTTGTCGGCGAGGATCAGCCCGTAGGTCTTCATCGTCGTGAGTACGGTCTGACAGAACGCCGCGCACTGGGTCGCCGGTAGGCCAAAGGACGCGCTGAGGCGAAAGCGCGTGCCCATCGGCGGACAGCTCGGGTCGTCCTGGCCCGCCTCGTGGCGCGCGGGCCAAACGTACGACCGCTGGGTGCAGTCCGCGGTGACGCGGATTGCGTGGTCCATCGCCCCGCTCGCGACCTCGTCGTAGTTGACGAGCCCGGGCAGGATGGGCAGCCCCGCGGCATCGGCGGAGGTCCAGCCCGCGGGGCGCAGCGCGTTGGAGGTCAGGTGCCAGGTGGCGCCCGAGCCCGCGCTCGAGCGCCCGCCGGCGCGGTAGTGCGTGTCGTAGGTCTCGAAGAGGGTGCACGACGGCGACGTCGCCGACGCGCGTGGGTCGACCATGAGCGCGTGGCGGTCGGACCCACCCTCGATGGGAGTTTGGCTCGTGAGCGGGTAGGGCCGCCTATTGGACTCGGACGCGTAGTCGAAACGAACGTGGGTGAAGCGCGCCGACGCGGGCACCACCTGCCAAGGGATCCCGTAGGGGTGGTGGGGGTCGCCCGACGGTCCGTAGTCGGGGTGCAGGAACGTCGTCGCCGACGACATCGACGCGAGCCACGTGGCGCTCTGCGCGCTCACCGGGAGCCCCGTGATCGGCGTGTTCCACACGTTGTCGGCGGGAAAGGCGGGGCAGTGGGTGCCCGGCAGGCGCACCCCTTCGGGCGCGTCGCGCGGTGACGACGCGACGGCGACGGTGGGCGTTAGTGGGCTGGCGAGCACGACGGCGACGAGTGCGAGTCCTACTTGGTGCCGGTGGCGGTGCATCCTGGTGCGACGGCGCAGAGGTTTTAGGACCGTGTGACCGGGCGATGCCGCGTCAAGGCTCCGGTTGTCACCCATGTCGTCGGGCCCGGCTACGTGGCGTAGCAGCCGGTGCGCGGGGTGAGCGTTCCCGCCGACCCGTGCGACGCGACACCGCGCGCGGGGACGACGCTCAGGGTCGTGCCGTTCCAGGTGAGGTGAAAGTAGAGCGCCTCCTGGGGCCACGCCTGGAGCAGCGGACCGCCGTTGGCGCTGGAGGTCGCCCACGACGTGCCCGCGGGCGGCGTCGAGCCGTTGAGCGCGCGGTAGTCGTCGATGGCGGTCGTGATCTCGACGAAGTCGGACCGGCACGCGGCGACCGCCGCGGCGACCGCGCCCGACGCGGGGGTCGACGGGGCCGTCGTCGTCGGACCCTTTGACGGCCCGGCGGTCGTCGTCGTCGTGGTCGACGACGTCATGAAGTTGAGCGAGACCACGACGAGGACCGCGAGGACCACCAGGCTCGCCAGCATCCCCACGAGGGAGACCCCGGACTCGTCGGAGGGCGAGCGGCCTCGCGTCAGTGGGGGAACGCGCACCCGTCCTTGTAGGCGACGAGGTGGGGTCGCACGCGCCCGCGAAGCTCGATGTTGAGCTGGTCGGGGCGCCCGCGCGCGGTGCCGGCGTAGCGCACGTCGAGCCCGGGCGCGGACACGGCCTCGAAGCTCGGCGCGTCCTTGGGGGCCGAGGTCACCGCGTCGAGGAGGGAGATCGCTCCGTGACAGCACCGCGACACCGACGCGCGCACGTAGACCGTGCCACCGCGAGCGGTGATGAACTCGCGGGCCTCGTCGGTGACGAGCACGTCCACGTGGCTCAGCGTACCGTCGGCGACCCTCAGTCGCCGAAGACCTGGCCGACGAGCGCGCCGGCCTCGGGGGTGGGCACCGCGGGCGAGAAGAGGTAGCCCTGGCCGAGCTCACAGCCCATCCGGCGCAGCCGGTGGAACTGCACGCGCGTCTCGATGCCCTCGGCGAGCATGGTCATGTTGAGGCGCTGGCCGAGCGAGATGATCGACTCGAGGAGCAGGTCGTTGCGCGAGTCGTCGGTCGCCGGGCGCACGAAGCTCTGGTCGATCTTGATGATGCGCGGGTTGAGCTTGGGCAGGTACGACAGCGACGAGTAGCCCATGCCGAAGTCGTCGAGGGCGATGCCGACGCCCAGGCGGCTGAGCTCGTGCAGGATGACCTCGGTCTCGTTGATGTCGAGGAGCGCGACGCCCTCGGTGATCTCGACGACCAGGCGGTGGGGGGCCACGCCCGCGTCGTCGAGCATGTCGCGGATGGTGTCGACCAGGCCCGGGGTGAGGAACTGGCGCGCGGAGAAGTTGACCGTCACGTAGGGCAGGTGGTCGGGGTCGCCCTCCCAGCTGCGAGCCTCGCGCACGGCCTCGCGCAGCGCGAAGACCCCCAGCTCGACGATGAGGTCGCTCTGCTCGGCGAGGGGGATGAAGACGCTCGGGGGCACCCAGCCGCGCTCGGGGTGGTGCCAGCGCATGAGCGCCTCGAAGCCCACGACCTTGCCCGTCGAGAGGTCCGCGATGGGCTGGTAGTGCATCGAGATCTGGTTGGTGCCCAGCGCGCCGCGCAGCTCCTGGGCGAGCGAGAAGCGGCTCACCGCGCGCTGGTGCATCGAGGGGGTGAAGACCACGTGGTGGCCGCGCCCGTGGCTCTTGGCCTCGTAGAGCGCGGCGTCGACGTTCTGGATGACCTCGCCGACGTCGCCGTGAGACTGGTCGAAGATCACGACGCCCACGCTGGCGCGCTGTTGGACGACGCTGGCGCCCACGGTGATGGGCTCGCCGATCACCTCCAGCAGCCGCTGGGCCAGGACCTCGGCCTCGTCGCGGTCGTCGAG
>JBOGFU010000018.1:0-2837 GCA_050743545.1 Acidimicrobiales bacterium
GGATGCTGATCGAGCACCTCGTCGACCTCGGCGAGGACAACGCGCTCGCGTCGCTGACGATCGGTGACCTCGACGCCTTCTACCGCGACGCGCGCGCCAAGTTCGACGCCGACGAGGCCTTTCGCGATCGCAGCCGGGCGCGCGTCGTCGAGCTCCAGGCGGGCGACCCCGAGACCCGGCGCCTGTGGCGGGTGCTGGTGGACCGTTCGGTGGCGTACCTAGGCGACGTCTACGCCCGGCTCGGGGTCACCCTCGGGCGCGACGACGTCATGGGCGAGTCGGCCTACAACGACCGCCTCGACGACGTCGTCACCGCGCTCGAGAACGACGGGCTCCTCGTTCTCTCGGGCGGCGCGCTGTGCGTGTTCGCGCCGGGGTTCACCAACCGCGATGGCGACCCGCTCCCGCTCATCGTGCGCAAGTCCGACGACGGCTACGGCTACGCGGCGACCGACCTCGCGGCGTTGCGCGACCGCGTCGAGCTCGGCGCCGACGTGATCCTCTACGTGGTGGGCACGACCCAGGCGCAGCACTTCGAGATGGTCTTCGCGGTCGCGCGCATGGCCGGCTGGCTGCCCGACACCGTGCGCTGCGAGCACGTCGCCTTCGGCAACGTGCTCGGCGAGGACCACAAGATGTTCAAGACCCGCAGCGGCGAGACCGTCAAGCTCGTCGACCTGCTCGACGAGGCGACGCGGCGCGCCCGCGCGGGCCTCGACGCGCGCGACGGCGACTTGAGCGACGCCGAGCGCGACGCCCTCGCCCAGAGCATCGCGCGCGCGGCGATCAAGTACGCCGACCTCTCCACCGAGCGCCAGCGCGACTACGTCTTCGACCTCGATCGGATGCTCTCCTTCGAGGGCGACACGGGCCCGTACCTGCAGTACGCCCACGCGCGCGTCGCGTCGATCTTCCGCCGCCTCGGCGAGCCCTGGTCGCGCGAGGCGACCTTCGCGCTGGCCCACCCCGCCGAGCGCGACCTCGCGCTGGGCCTCGTCGCGCTGCCCGAGGCGGTCGCCGCGGCGATCGCGACGAGCCAGCCCCACCGTCTGTGCACGTACCTGTTCAACCTGGCCCAGCGCTTCACGGCGTTCTACGAGGCCTGCCCGGTGCTCTCGGCCGAGGGCGCGCAGCGCCACGAGCGAGTGGGGCTCTGCGACCTCACCGCGCGAACCCTCGCGCTGGGGCTCGGCCTGCTCGGGATCGACGCCCCGGATCGGATGTAACCGCGTCGGTAGAGTACGCCTGACACTCGAGGAGGCACCATGAAGTCCAAGGCCGCAGTGATCACCGAGCTCATGGGGCCGTGGCGCACGTTCAGCGTGGACATCGACGAGCCCCACGCCAACGAGGTGCTCGTCCGCTCGGCGTTTGCGGGGATGTGCCACTCCGACGAGCACATCCGCACCGGCGACATGACCGTGCCCGACGAGGTCCTCCCGCTGCTCGGCGCCGAGTCCATTCTTCCGATGATCGGCGGCCACGAGGGGTCCGGGGTCGTCGAGGCCGTCGGTGAGGGCGTGACCACCGTCGCGGTCGGCGACCACGTCGCGTCGTCGTTCGTCCCGAGCTGCGGGCGGTGCCACTACTGCGTGTCGGGGCGCGCCTACCTCTGCGACCTCGGCGCGCACACCCTCGTGGGCCCGATGATCTCGGACGGCACGTGGCGCCACCACCTCGACGGCCAGCCGCTCAACCGCTTCGCCCAGCTCGGCACGTTCAGCGAGTACCAGGTCGTGCACGAGGCGTCGCTCGTGCGCATCGACCCGTGGTACGACCTGCGCGCGGCGGCGCTCATCTCGTGCGGGCTCGCGACGGGCTTCGGGTCGGCGGCGACGCGCGGCAACGTGCGACCGGGCGACGTGGTCGCGGTCGTCGGCTGCGGTGGCGTGGGCTCGGGCGCGATTCAGGGCGCGGTGCACGCGGGCGCTCGGGCGGTCATCGCGATCGACACCAATCCGACCAAGGTGGAGCGCGCGATGAAGATCGGCGCGACCCACGGCGCCGCCAACACCCTGGAGGCGGCGTTCTCCTTCCTGCCCGACCTCACCACGGGTCGCAACTGCGACGTGGTCATCCTCACCCCCGGGGTGCTCACGGGCAACCTGATCGAGGAGGCGCGCTCGATACTGGGCAAGGGCGGCGTGATGGTCGCGACCGGGTTGGGGTCGTTCACGCAGACCTCGGTGGACCTCAACATCGCGATGTTCTCGCTCTACAACCAGGAGCTGCGCGGCACGGTCTTTGGCTCGGTCCCGCCGCGCGTGCAGATCCCCACGCTGCTTCGCCTGCACCACGAGGGGCGGTTCATGGTCGACGAGCTCGTGACGCGCGAGTACTCGATCGACGAGGTCAACCAGGGCTACCTGGACTTGGAGTCGGGCGAGAACCTGCGCGGGGTCGTGCGCTTCTAGGCCCCGACTCCCAGCACGTCGCGCCAGGTGAGGCTCGACGCCACCACCCTCGGGGTGAGGCTCGCGAGCGACCGGTGTCGCCACGCGCCCTCCGCCACCCCGACCCCGTAGGCGAGGTCGTCGACGAGTGACAGCGCGACGTCGGCGGGCCGCGGTCGCTGGTCCCTAAAGCGCCACGCCGTGCCCAGCGCGAGCACCACCAGCGCACGCCTGCGCAGTCGCGGGTGGAGCGCGGCGACGACGAGCGCGGGGCCGTAGGCGCGAACCGTCGAGCGCGCCAACGGCCCGGCCGCGCGAAGGAGCCCCCGACGAACGAGGGTCGTGGCGAGGCCGAGCTGGTCACTGCTCGCGGTTGCCAGTCGCTCGGCGGTGACGCGTCGCGACGCCGCGGCGACGCGCGCGAGCAGCCAGGGCGCTCCGGCG
>JBOGFU010000019.1:0-3654 GCA_050743545.1 Acidimicrobiales bacterium
GCGCTGATCGCCGCGGCGACGTCGGCGTCGGTGGACCGGCCGGGGCGCCACGAGCTGACGCCGGCTTCCAGGGCGCTCGCGACGACCGACCCCAGGTCGCGCAGGTCGTCACGCTCGGGACCCGTCAGCGCCATGCGCTCGGTGACCACGTCGGTCGTGACGTCGCTCCCCACCCCTGGTTGGTCACTCAGCAGCTCGGCCGGCGCGACACCCGCGACTTCGGCCGCGGCGCGAAGGGGAGCGTCGGCGTCGAACCAGGGAACCGCGACGACGTCCCAGCCGAGCGACGCAAGGTCGGCGTCTCGTTCGAGACGGGGCGCCTCGATGACGTTGGTGACGAGCGTTCGACCGGCGTTGGAGATGACGACCCATACCGGATCGCTCGCCGCTGTGACGTCGATGGGATCGGAGAGACCACCCGTCGCCCAGTTCACCGATCCCGGGGTCGTGAGCACGAGAGGACGGCCGTCGTGGCGCGACCGGACTGACGCGACGCGCGTCGCGACGGCCGCGGCGCGCTCCGGGGTACGAGCCGTCGTGTTCGGTATTACAGAACGTGAGTCGGTGGCGATGGGGCCATCCAAGCAGGTGGGAACCCGGCGGTCAAGTCAATGCCACCACGTGAGGGCGGTTATACCGTATGATGTTCCCTTATGCCGAACACTCAATCCGTTTCCCACGGCACCGAAGTTCAATCCGTTGCGCGCGCCGCGACCCTGCTCGACGTGGTTGCCGGCGCGGGCGCGACGGGACTGGGCGTCACCGAAATCGCCGGGCGACTCGGCGTGGCCAAAAGCACCGCGCTCGCCCTCGCTCGCACGTTGTGCGCGGCGGGGCTGTTGCGTGCGGTCGACCCCGGCCCGCGCTATGTGCTCGGACTCAACCTGTTACGCCTCGGCGACCTCGTGGGTCAGCAGACGTCGATTGCCGAGCTCGGTCGCCCGACGCTGCGCGACCTCTCGGCCGAGACCGGACTCACCGCGCGCCTCGCCGTCAACGAGGACGGCTTCCCCGTCTTCGTCGAGCGCATCGACGGCGAGGGGTCGATTCGCTTCCACGCACCGCTTGGCCAGCGCGAGGAGCCCCACGCGACCGCGGCGGGCAAGGCGATCCTCGCCCAGATGACCGACGACCAGGTGCGCGATGTCATCGAGGTGACCGGGATGGCCGCTCACACGTCGCGCACGATCGTCGACGTCGCGGTGCTGTTGGATGACCTCGCGCGCGTGCGCGTCGAGGGCTACGCCACCGACGACGAGGAGGAGGCCGACGGCGTCTTCTGCGTCGGCGCGCCGTTCTTCGATCACCAGGGTCGTTGCGCGGGCGCGCTCAGCGTCACCGGGCTCAAGGTCGACGTCGCGCTGCGCGAGGTCCAACGCCTGGGGGGAGTCGTTCGTTCCCACGCCGACCACTTGACGGCGCTGCTGCGCGGTGGCGCCGGGTCGAGTCGATGAGGGCGCTCGAGGTTCTCGCACCGGGTGACGTGGCGGTGCGCGACGTGGCCGACCCCGTCGCGGGCGACGGTGAGGTCCTCGTCGCGCCAATCCTCTCGGGGATGTGCGGCACCGACCTCGAACTCATTGACGGCGCGGTCGACCCCGCGTACGTGCGCTACCCGCTCGTGCTCGGACACGAGTGGGTGGGCGAGATCCTCGGCGAACTGCCGGGCGTCGCCGCGGCGGGCGACACCGTGGTCGTCGAGGGGATCATCCCGTGCGGGGCGTGCGCCGAGTGCCGGCGTGGTGCGACCAACCGGTGCGTCACCTACGACGAGATTGGCTTTACCCGTTCGGGCGCCATCGCCGACCGGATCGCCGTGCCCGCTCATCTGGTCCACCGCGTCGATCCTTCGGTCGACCACGACGACGCGTCGATGGTCGAGCCGATGGCCGTGGTGTGGCGGGGGCTGACGCGCATCGCCCGACCCAGCGGCCAGCACGTGTGCGTGATCGGCGACGGCACCATCGCGATGCTGGCGGCCTACCTGGTTCGGCACCTGGACCCTGAGTCGGTCGTCGTCGTCGGCCGGCGCGACGCCCAGGAGCGCCTCGCCGAGCTCGCCGGCGCCGACGAGTTCACGACCGGGGTGCCCGACGCGAAGTTCGACCTCGTGATCGAGGCCGCGGGCACTGGCCCCTCCGCGTCGACCGCGATCTCGTTGGCCGACCGTGGCGCGACGGTAGTGCTGCTCGGCCTCGCGCCCCACGGCACCACGATTCAACTCGCCCCCGAGGACGTCGTGAACGCCGACCAACTGATCCAAGGGAGCTTCGCCTACACCCGTACGGACTGGGCCGCCATCGTCACGATGCTCAACGCCGGTCAGCTGCACCCGTCGTTTCTCGTGACGCACCGGTTCCACCTCAACGACGCGCTCGACGCGCTGGCGGTGCTGCGCGGCGGGGTCAGCGACCGCTCGCCCCGTGGCAAGGTCACGATCGCGCTGCGTTAGGTCTCAGTCACAGCCCGGGGTGGGGTGCGATCTGATACGACCTGGTCCCGAGTAGATTTGACGGGTGACCCGACGGCCCCCCGTGGCGCACCTGGTGGTGCTCGCCGCCACCGTGACGCTCTCCTTCTTCCTGGTCGGGGGCGGTATCGCGTCGTCGGACACGACTACGACGACGACCCCCGCGACCACTACAACGTCGACGACGACGTCGACCACGACGACGACCCTCGCGCCGCCGACCACGACGACGACCCTCAAGCCCAAGCCCAAACCCAAGCCCAAGCCGCTGCACTATCCGGACCTCGTCATCGGCGACCACGCCAAGATCGTCCTCAAGTTCCAGCAGAAGATGGTCGCCCTCGGCTACTGGATCAGCCCCGTCGACGGCGACTTCGGCGACAGCACCCAGCAGGCGGTCTTCGCGCTGCAGAAGGCGGCCAACATCCCCGCCGACGGCGTGGTCGGCGCGTCGACGTGGCGGGCCTGGCAGCTCGGCGTGAAGCCGAAGGTTCGACCGATCAAGGGCAACGCCGTTGAGGTCAACCTGTCGAAGGACCTGCTCCTCATCGTCCACAACGGAAAGCTCCGCGCGACCATCAACACCTCGACGGGCGGTGGCTACACCTACACCAGCGACGGTGTCACGTCGGTCGCCATCACCCCCAAGGGCGTCTACGCAATCCAGCGCGTGGTCGACGGCATCGTGACCGACTCGCTCGGCCAGCTCTGGCGCCCGCGCTACTTCTACGAGGGCTTCGCCATCCACGGCGACAGCTACGTGCCGTCGGTGCCCGTGAGCCACGGCTGTGTGCGCGTCTCCAACGAGGCGATCAACTGGATCTGGGCGACCAACCAGCTGCCCATCGGCATGAAGGTCTGGGTCTACAGCTGACCGGGTAGCTGGACCCGCCTCGCTAACCTCGCGACGGTGGCGAGCCAGGAGCCGGCGATGACACAGCGCGGAGGCGACCCCTTCACTTCGACGGCGCCTGCGGCGCGATTCGACGACGCGCGGGCCCGAACGTCCACCGTCCTCAGCGGGTTCGTCGAGGAGCTGCGTGCCGAACGCCTCGACGACGTTCGCCCTCTCCTCATGCGGGTCGCCGACGAAGCGCGACGCGGCCGCTTCGTCGCGGGATATCTCACCTACGAGTGCGCACCGGCGTTCGACGACGCGCTCGTTGTTTCGTCGGCGCCGAGTG
>JBOGFU010000020.1:0-1580 GCA_050743545.1 Acidimicrobiales bacterium
GCCACGGCTTCGCAACTCGGTCACCGAGTGCTGGGTCGGCTTGGTCTTCTGCTCCCCCGACGGCGCGAGGTAGGGCACCAGGGTCAGGTGCACGTAGCAGACGTTGTCGCGACCCGCGTCGCGGCGGTACTGGCGGATCGACTCGATGAAGGGAACGATCTCGATGTCGCCGACCGTGCCGCCGATCTCGACGATGACCACGTCGGCGCCGAGGCTGCCCAGGCGACGGATCCGCTCCTTGATCTCGTCGGTGATGTGCGGGATCACCTGGACGGTCTTGCCGAGGTAGTCGCCGCGTCGCTCCTTGGCGATGACGTTGGAGTAGATCGACCCGGTCGTCGTGTTGGACATCTTCGACAGCGACTCGTCGATGAAGCGCTCGTAGTGGCCGAGGTCGAGGTCGGTCTCACCACCGTCGTCGGTGACGAAGACCTCGCCGTGCTCGCCGGGGTTCATCGTGCCGGGGTCGACGTTGAGGTACGGGTCGAGCTTGCACATGGTGACCTTGAGGCCACGCGACTTGAGGAGCCGGCCCAGCGACGACGCGGTCAGGCCCTTGCCCAGCGAGCTCGAGACGCCACCCGTCACAAAAACGAATTTGGTCACCGTGTGCCCGCCGCATCCACGGACTCCCATACTAGCGACGGGTCGTGACGACTCGATCCACTGACGTGTTAATTCGACGTTTCGAGCATCTGTGACGCGAGCGCGAGCGACTCATCGGTCACCCGGTCGCCGACCATCATGCGCGCGACCTCACGAACCCGCTGCTCTCCCGTGACTTCGCGCACCACGGTCGACGTCGCGGCACCTTTAACGACCTTCTCAATAACGACGTGATGGTCGGCCTTGGCCGCGACCGAGGCGAGGTGGGTGACCGCCAGGACTTGCTGCTCGTGACCAAGTTCACGTAGGCACTCGCCGATCTGTTGGGCCACCTGGCCCCCGACGCCGGCGTCGATCTCGTCAAAGACCGCGACCACCTCGTCGTGGACTGTTTCGAGCGCCAGGGCGAGCAGCACGCGACTGAGCTCGCCCCCGCTAGCCATCGCGGCTAGCGACCCCGCGGGGCGGCCGGGGTTGGGGGCGAACAGCACCTCGACCTCCGATCCGTCGACGCCACTCACCACGAAGTCGAGCGTCGCTCCGGCGAGGGCGACTCGGGGCAGTTGGTGCGCGACCGCCGCCGACAGGGTCGCGGCCGCGGCGACCCGCTGTTCGCGCGCGGTGGCCGCGAGCCGGCCCTCGCGGTCGGTCAGCCCGGCGATGTCGGCGTCGAGCGACGCCAGTCGGCCCTCGGCGTCGTCGAGCTCGTCGCGGCGACGACGAAGCTCGGCGAGGGCGTCGAGGACGTCGGCCAACGACCCGCCGAACTTGCGCGCGACGCGCTGGAGCTCGGCGACCCGCTCGTCGAGCGCGTTCATCGTCGCGTCGTCCACGACCGCGTCGTCGCCCAGGGCGGCGAGGTCCCGAGCCACCTCGCGCGCGCGCGCCAGCGCGGCGTCGAGCTCGCGTCGCGCGGCGTCGTAGGCGCCCCCGGGCGGCAGGCCGGCGATCACCCGCGCGAGGCGCGCGAGCAC
>JBOGFU010000021.1:0-2024 GCA_050743545.1 Acidimicrobiales bacterium
GGACAGCCCGCGCGAGCCTCACCGTTGGGCTCGGCGCCCTCTGTCTGGCCCCGCTCGCCAGCGTCACGGGGAGCGTGCCGCTGCTCGGCGCGCTCAGCCTGGTGGGACTCGTCGCGCTCGCGCTGAGCGTTCTCCTGGGCGGGGCCGTCGCTGGCGACGGCGACGTCGGCGACGCCACGGCGGGGCCGTCGCGCTGAGCGTTCGCGAGCTCTCCTCGACGGGACCGCCGGCGCGCGCGTCGGAGGTGGTCGTCACGTCGCGTGACCGGGGTGAAGACTGGGACGGCGTGGCGAGCGAGGAGCCGGGGTCGGCGATCAGCGGCGGGTCCGGCGACGGCGCGACTCTCCTGGGCGCGCGCCAGCGATGGAGCCTCGCGGCCCTGGTCGTGGTGATCGACGCGCTGATCACCGGACCACTGATGGGACGTGGTCGCCTCTTCCTGCTCGACCTGGGTGACTACCCCGTCGGGCCTCACCCCCCGTTCGCGCCGTCGGCGTTCGGCTTTCCGCCGGGGGTGACGAGTCGCGCGCCCATCGAGGCCGCCCTCTACTGGATGATCCAGTGGACCCACTTCGAGCCCATCGCGCTGTTGCCCTTCGCGATGGTCGCGCCTCTCGCCTGCCTCGGCTTCGCGCGACTGCTGCGTGGGCGCGCCGTTGCGATCGCCGCGGCGACCCTGCTGTTCAGCGTCAACCCCTTTGTCTACGAGCGGATGGCCAACGGCCAGGTCTACGTCGTCATGGGCTACTCGCTCCTGCCCCTGGTGCTCGCGGTCGTCGCGCGCCCGCTCGAGTCGCGCCTCGCGACCGCGGCGCTCGGGGGGCTCCTCGTCGCGGCGCAGATTGCGCTGTCGGTCCACTACGCGTTCATCACGGGCCTCGCGCTCGTCGTTCTCGCCGTCGTCCACGCGGCCTATAGGCGACGCGAGGTCGTGGTCGCCGCGGTGACGAGCCTGGGGGTCGGGGCCCTGCTGAGCCTCTACTGGTTGGTGCCCGTCGTGGGCAATCGCCTCGTCGGGTTGGCGCGGGTGACGCGCACCGACCTGTCGGTCTTCGCGACGCTCGCCGATCCCCGGTGGGGCGTGGGCGTCAACCTCGCGGGCCTCTACGGGTTCTGGCGGCCGGGGGCCCCGCTCGTCAAGGACTCCGTCGGGCTGTGGCCCCTCATTCTCGCGGTGTTGCTGGGGGTCGTCGTCGTCGGGTTCGTCGCCCTCGCGCGCCGCGGCGGCGCCGCGGGCCGAGCCCTCGCGCTCGCGTTCGGGCTGATCGTGGTCCTGGGATTCCTCCTCGCCCTCGGCGCCCAAGGGCCGACCGGCGGGCTTTACGTGCTCCTCTTTCGACACCTGCCCGGGTTCAAGGTGATGCGCGAGCCCCAGAAGTTCGCGTCGCTCGTCGCGCTCGGCTACGCGGTGGCGTTTGGCGTCGGCGTCGAGTTCCTCGGCGCGCGCGTCGCGCGACGAGCGTGGCGACCCGTCGCGCTCGTCGTGCTCGCCGCGCTGCCAGTCCTCTACGGCTTCACCGAGCTCTGGGGCTTCGACGGCTACGCGCGCGCGACGCGCTACCCCGCTGACTGGGTGGGGGCGCAGGCGGCAATCGCCCCGGGGTCGAGCGCGCTCGCCGTGCCGTGGAGCGCCTACCTGCCGGTTCCCTGGCTGGGTGGCGCGGTGGTCGCCAACCCACTGTCGGGCTACTTCGCGGGGCCGGTGATCTCCGGCGACAACCTCCAGGCCGGGCCGATCGAGTCCGAGAGCACCAACCCGAGGTCGCGATTCCTCCTCTTCGCGCTGGCCGAGGGTCCGCGCCTGCGCGAGTTCGGCCGGGACCTCGCGGCACTCGGCGCGCGCTACGTCGTCCTCGCCAAGGTCGGTGAGTGGCAGAGCTTTGACTGGCTCGACCACCAGGTGGACCTTCGCCGGGTGTTCAACGGTCCCACGATCGCGGTCTTTGCCAGCGACGAGGTCGTGCCCGCCGCCTACGAGCCAGGCTCCTCGGTGACCCTGCCCGATTGGGGCAGCGTGTTGGCGC
>JBOGFU010000022.1:0-1790 GCA_050743545.1 Acidimicrobiales bacterium
CGCCTGCACGCCGCGGGGCGCGACGCGCTGGTCCAGCCCTACGTGGGTTCGGTGGACGAGCACGGCGAGCGCGCGCTCATCTACATCGACGGGGCGTTCTCGCACGCGATGACCAAGGCCGCGATGCTCAACGTCGCGCCCGACCGGCGCGACCGGCTCTTTCGCATCGAGCAGATGAGCCTGGCCAGCGCCGAGCCCGACGCGCTCGGCGCCGCCGACGCCGCGCTGGGCGCCGCGGGATTCTCCGACCTCCTCTACGCGCGCGTCGACCTCGTGCGCGACGGCGACGAGTGGGCGGTGATGGAGCTCGAGCTCGTCGAGCCGTCGCTCTTTCTTACCTACCACGAGCCCGCGGCGCGCGACCTCGCGCGCGCGATCGCTCGCCGGGCCTAAGCCGAGTCGCGCGTCGCGCGCCCGCCCGCGGCGCGCGCGGCGTCGAGCACGGCGTCGGGGATGACCGTGCCGGGCCGGTTGGACGGGTCCTGGGCGAAGAAGCGCCCGAGCACGGGGATCTCGGTGATGGACTCGGCGCGCAGGACCGCCGCGACGACCGGCACGAAGCTCTCCGCGGCGGGGTAGACGAGGTAGCGCGGCAGCCAGGTGGGGTGGTACTTCGCGTTGAAGCTCCACAGCGACTCGATCGGCACGATCCCCGACAGTCGCTTGATCGCCCAGCGCTCGATCCGGGTGAACGTGCCCTCGCCCTCGCCCTCGATGACCGAGCGGAACGCCGCGAAGTTGAGGCTGAGCCCGCGCGCGCCGAGCCCCGCGAGGTGGCTGATCGTCGAGCACAGCGCGTAGTCGATGAGCCCGTTGGGGTGCTCGCCGGGGTCGCGGCGCATCAGGTCGAGCGAGTAGCCGGCGATCGCCGGCGAGGGCACGAACTGGCAGACCGCGACGGGCACCCCCGCGGGGTCACTCACCACGGTGAGCAGGAGCCCGCGGTCCTTGGGGTTGAACAGCCGGCCGAGCATCATCGAGAACCCGCGCTCGGCCTCGCCCCAGCGCAGCATCGTGACGAGCTCGGCGATGCGCGCGACGCGCGAGGGGTCGACGCTCGCCGGGTCGAGGAACTCAACCGTGTAGCCGTGGCGCGCGAGTCGGGTGCAGGCCTGGCGCAGCCCCTTCATCTTGCCGCCCTCGAGCGAGAACGTCGCGCAGTCGACGATCGCCTCGTCGCCCAGGTAGATCGAGTGCAATCCCGCGGCGCGGTAGAGGGGGAGCCACGCGGCGCCCGCGCCCATGACCCCGATGGTCCAGCCGCGGCCCTCGGCGTAGGAGCGGAACGCGCTGAAGGCCTCGGCGCGCTCGGCCGCGGGCCCGATGGGGTCGGGCGAGATCAGCGCGACCCCGCCGTAGACGGCGTAGGCGACGAGCGAGTCGCGGAAGAAGAAGAACTGCTTGTCGTCGCGCAGCGCGAAGTAGTCCAGCGTGCCGCGACCGTGGCGACGAACGATCTCCCTCGCGCGCAGCTCGGCGAGGCGCCGCTCGGCGCTCGTCGCGCCCCCGCGCAGGCGCCGGTCGACGACCGGTCGCGTCACCAGGTAGAGCGCGACAACGATGAGCGACAGCCCGACCGCGAAGAGCGACGGCGAGAGCAGGTCGCCCACGCGGTCGCTCAGGCGCGGCAGCGCCACCGTGGTCACGCCGACCAGGCGCTCGGCGCACGCGACGACCACCGTGGGCAGCCCGGGGAGTCGGCGTCGGCTGGTGAGCTCGAGCCCCAGCGTCGCCGCGGCCACCGCGACCAGCGCGACCAGCGCGAGGCGCGGCAGCGACGTCGACAGGCT
>JBOGFU010000023.1:0-7679 GCA_050743545.1 Acidimicrobiales bacterium
ATGTCAGAGCGCATCACGTCGGGCGGGTTACCGGCCGCGGAGGTCGCGATGAACTTGTTCAACAGGTCCGAGTACGGGTAGATGACCGACTTCACCTTGATGCCGGGATTCAGCTTCTCGAACCGCGGAATGATCACGTTGGCAATCGTCGAAGCCTCCTTGTCGGCGGTGTTGTAGGTGCTCCAGTACTGGAGCGTCACCGTCTTACCCTTGGCCGCCGAAGCCACACTGCTTCCGACTCCTACAACGGCGCCACCGACGAGGAGCGCGATCGATGCGATGAGCGTCGTCGCCTTCCTCCCGGGCCCCCGGTGTGTCTCTTGCTTGTACTTCATGAATACTCCCTCTTTCTTGGCTCTCGACCAGATCGACTGGCCGATTGACTCAATGACGCGATGCACTTCACTCGACCCCAACCGCCCATGGCCCTCCCTCTCCTCACTTCTGTCTCTTGACGCTGGTGGCCATTTCCAGCGCGACACCTCTCACGAGTTCTCTTGGCTTCGCGGGACCTGGCCCGCCGCGGACGTTGACCTGTTCGCCGTCGCCTCGGCGTCGCGGATTGCCTCGTTGAGAATGACGAACATCGCGTGCGACCACGTCAGGTTCTGTGCCGGGACTCCCCAACGCTCGACCCACTCGCGGTAGTGGGTGGGGTCGCGTCCCTCGCCCCCGAACTGCTCGCCGAGGCGACCATCTGAGTGGAATTTCGCGACCACCCAGTCGCGGCACTTCAAGGCTCCTGGGAGATCGCCGACGTTGACCCTGTGCCATCCCAGCGACGCAGTCAGGACCGGCCACGCGCCGCTACCGAAGTAGGTGTCCGCGGCGTAGCGCCGCAGTCCACCGTCGAGGGTGAGGGTCGACTCGATCTCGGCGACGGTGCGGACAAAGGCGTCGTCCGCGCCGCTCACGAGAGCGAAGGGCGTGGCCAACCACAACGTGCTGGAGTCCACGTCGGGGTTCAGGGTGGACTTGACGTAGTGGCCCCCGGGGACTGTCGCGGTCAACACTCGTTGGCGAACAACCTCGGCCCGCCGAGCAAGCGAGTCGTCCTCTAACAAGTGCGCAGCGGCGGTGAGACCGGCAAAGACGCAGGCCAGGGTGGACGTATGGATCGCGGTGCCGCTCTCCTCCCAGACGTCGAAGCAGGGGTGCAGAGCGAACGTCCCGAGGTATCGGCTGACCCGAGCGACAGAGTCGCGCAGCTCATGTGGCAGGCCACCACGGCCAGAGATTTTTAGGTGCTCGCCTAGGGACCACAGCCATGTCCCGTATCCGTCGATCTGGAAGTTCGGCCAATCGTCGACCACCGATGTGCCGTCGAGCGCGAAGCGAGCCGGTGGCATGAGAGTCGGGTCAACCGCGTCACCGCGCTGATCGCTTGCCACGACGTCGTCGATGATGCCGCTGATGCTCTGGACAGTGTCATTTACCCATCCGTGATAGCGAGCGCTCGACTCGTGCTCGCCCGCCCGATCGAGTGCGTAGGCGATGAACGAGGCGTCGCGCAGCCAGCAAAAGTGGTATTGAGCAAAGTCGGGGGATGCGATAAAGGCGCCGTTGCGGTCCTGACTTGCCAAGATCGTCGCCACACTTTTTCGTTCGAGGGCGTCGAGGTCACGCGCGAACGGTGTTTCGTCCGTCAAGGCAGGCGCGCTCGCGCGAGGATCTGGCTTCGTCATGCGCCAATGCGATGCCAGATTGCGTTGCTTCGGTCCTCGGAACTGGGCAAGCTGAACGACTCGCGCAGGACGAGCGTTGCCGCGCCCACGGCCCAGGCCTCGTCGCCCCAGAGTTGAACCCGGACGTCGACGTCGCGCCCCAGGTCGCCAAACGAGTGCTCGCGCACCGCCGACACAATCGGGTCGAGGAAGGCGGATCCCAGCTCGGTTCCTTCTCCGCAAATGACGAGTAGCTCGGGGTTAAGGACGGTCATAACGTTCGCGACCGCGGCACCGAGTCGCCGGCCGGCGCTTTCGAGTAGCTCCACCGTGGCGGTATCGCCGGAGATTGCTCGTTGGACTAGTTCCTCGCGAGAGACGTCGTGGCCGACGCGGTCGCCGGCGGCTCGCCGTAGCGCCGCCTCGCCAACGAACGCCTCCAGACACCCGAACCGGCCGCATTCGCACTTCGGACCAGCTGGATCGACGATGATGTGCCCGAACTCACCTGCCGCCCCGTTGGCGCCGCGATAGAGCGAGCGGTCGATCACGATGCCTAGACCGATTCCCCGGCCCACGCTCAAGGTCACGAAGTTCCGCGCGTCCGGGGCGTCGCCTGCCCACTTCTCTGCAACGGCGAGCGTGTTTACGTCGTTGTCTACCCAGACCGGTAGGCCCAGGCGCTTGCGTAGTGGCGTTGCCAGGTCGACGTCACGCCACCACAGCAGATGCGAGAAATTGCACACACCATGGTCTGTGTCGATGATGCCGGGGAGACCTACGCCGACCCCAAGGACTTTGGTCGGCGGGACTGTGGCGTCGCGCAGCGCTCGTCGCACTGCGTGCTCGATAGCTGACAGAGCGGCGGCCGGATTGCCAACTAGGTTCGCTGACGTCTCAGCACTCGAGACGACTTGTGCATCCAGGTCGCAGACGACTGTCGTAAGCCCGTCCGCGCGAAGCTTGATTCCGATGACGTAGGCGGCCTTCGGGTCAATACTCAAGAGCACGGGAGGACGGCCGCCGCTCGATGGCGCGATCGACACCTCGTTGAAGATCCCGCGCCGAATCAACTTGTCGACGATGGTGGAGACCGTTGCCGCGCTGAGACTGCTTTGGCGGGCGAGGTCGGCTCGAGAGATCGTCCCGGCTCTGCGCACGAGCTCAATCAGAAGACTGACGTTGAGGTCTCGAAGAAGAGCGCGGGAGCCACGCCGCGAGCCATAGCCAGCGACGGGCTCCCGCGACTCCATCGCCAAAGGGGCCTCCGCGGAGGAACGCTCGGGTTGGGATGGAACATTGAGCTGATTGCGAGTCAAACTCCCCCTCCGTCCAGCCAGGGAACGGCTCTGGACTTACTTACTTCACTGAACATACTAAGACGCCCTGCGTTGGTTGTCAAGTTCGCGATTGACGGCATCCACCCCCAAGACTCCGGGAGGAACACTTCAGATTCTTGATGACATCCGTGTCGGACGACGATTCATTGCCGGTAAGGCCGAAGCCGTCTTAGTTACCGACTTCGAGATTTTCGATTTGAGCGCGCAGGACGACACCACCCGGAGACGTTGGTGGCTTTTCTCGACTTTTGGTCGAATCTGTCAGCGGGGGGGCACGATCGGCGGACGTCGAATCTTTGGCTTCAGCGTTGGAAATGCTCGCGATATGGGCTCGAGCTGCCCCCAGGCGGTGTTCAACGCGCCGTGGACATTATGCCCGCGGAGGGTTTGCGTTATGCCCGTGGGCATAACACGGGCATAACGGACGCGAAAATCGCGAGTACGTGACCAGTGGCGTCGTGATTCACGGTCGCAAGATCCTTGCAATCACTGGTGAACTCGCACCCCCAACGGAATTCGAATCCGTGTCGCCACCTTGAAAGGGTGGTGTCCTAGGCCGCTAGACGATGGGGGCCCGTTACGGCGCCACCGCTCCCGCGATGGTGGTCGGGCTGCCCGGATTTGAACCGGGGACCTCTGCGTCCCGAACGCAGCGCGCTAACCAAACTGCGCTACAGCCCGCGGCGAGTTACCTCGCGGCTCGACGAGTCTAGTGCGGGGCCGACGGGCCCCCCGGGGTCACTCGCCAACGTCGACCGGCTCGTGGTGCTCGACCACGATCTCAGAGATGCGACGCTTGTCGAGCGACTGGACCCGGAAGGTCCACTCACCCTCGGTGAAGGTCGCACCGGGTGCGGGGATCTCGCCCGCGAGGTCGAGGAGGTAGCCCGCGAGGGTGACGTACTCACCCTCGCGGATGGGAACGCCCAGCTCCTTGGCGACCTCGTCGACGTGCGTCTGGCCGTCGACGAGCCAACGCCCGTCGCGGATCTTGACGATCTCGGGCTCGTCGTCCTCGTCGAACTCGTCACTCAAGTCGCCGACCAGCTGCTCCAAGATGTCGCGGATGGAGACCACCCCGGCGACTCCACCGTGCTCGTCGAGCACGAGCGCGAACGTGCGGCGCTGCTCGCGCATTTCGGTGAGGCTGGCCAACAGGTCGAGGGTCTCAGGCAGGATCAGCGGGCGACGAATCTTGCGGGCGATTTCGCGCTCGCTGGGGAGCTCAACGCCAATCGTGCGCTTGGTCGTCGTCGAACGGAAAAGGTCATTGACCAGCAAAACCCCGGACACGTCATCGAGGTCACCCGCGACCACGGGAAAGCATGAATGGCCAGTGTCGCGAACGGCTTCGGCGACCGCTTCGGGGGTGACCGGAGTGGTCAGGTAGACCACGTCGACGCGCGGGGTCATCACGTCACGCAGCTCGAGCTCACTGAGCAGGTCGACGCGGTCGTGGATCGCGCGCAGCTCAGGCGACGCGGGCTGCGCGTCGTGATGGACGCGCATGCGCGAGCGCAGGCGCGCGAGGCCCGATGGTTCGGGGCCGCCGCCGCTCACCGCGGGGCGGGGCCGCCCGCGCGAACCGTGGCGGGACGCAGCGAGTCGTCCTCGTACTCCTCGCCGCGCAGCAGCGCGCGAACTGCGGTACGCACGCGTACTGGGTCGAGGGGCTTGACAACGAAACCCTCGGCGCCGCTGCGGCGAGCGAGGAAGACGTCGGGGCGTCGGTCGAGCAGCATCAGCACCGAAACCGGCTCGGCGGCGCCGTAGGACTCCTCGTTGCGCAGTTCCAGGCAGATGGCCATGGCGCCCATCGATCCAATCTGCAGGTCGAGGATAACGACGTCGACGCCGCCCTCTTTGACTCGCGCGAGCACCTCGGGACCAGTCGACGCGTCCTCGACGACAACGTCGGGGGCCTCGATCAGGTTGCGCAGCTCCTTGCGCAGTGACGCCAGGTCGCTCACGACGAGGACGGTGGCCACGGGCGCCAGCGTAGCGGAGGCGTTATATCCCTTGAGATTGACCCCGCGTAAGGAACGCAATTACACCTTGCCACCCGCGCGGGAGGGCCGTATCCTCGGCACGGGGCAATCGGGGGAGGGTGATGGCGGTCTTTCCGGTCGTGTGGACCCAGTTGGCCGCCTGCCGCGGCAGCGAGCGCTCCCTCTTCTTCCCGCCCGACGTGACCGAGCGCAAGGACGAGCGCCTGTCGCGCGAACACCTCGCCAAGCGCATCTGCGCGAGCTGTGACGTGCGCGAGGAGTGCCTCGCCGCGGCGCTCGAGCGCCACGAGTCCCACGGCGTGTGGGGCGGGCTCAACGAGCTGGAGCGGCGCTCTCTGCTTCGCCTCTGACCCATCCGAGCTGCGCGGGCGCCACTCGACTGATCACGATGAGCAGGACGAAGGAAATCAGGTGCACGACGCTGCACCATTCGCAGATGTGGTCGATGATGAGGAGTTCCGCGGCGACCAGCCAGAGCACGAAGGCCATGCCGACCCCCGCCAACACGACGCGTGCGACGTGCAGTTGGTACCACCGCGACGCCCAGCCCCAGGGGCTGTTGAGCGCGGTCATCGCGACGTACTGGGCGAGGCCCAACACCGCGACCGGCACGCCGAGGAAGTGCGACTGAGCCGACGTGGTCACCGCCGAGCAGTCGAAGGTCCCCGTCGTCGAGCACGCGAGGAACTGGGTGCCGAAGAAGTGCGTGAAGGTGAGGTAGCCCGACACGCCGAGACCGGCCAGGCTGAGCAGGAACGTGGTGACGCGCGCCCAGCGTGCAACCGCGCCGAGCTCGCGGCTCACTTGATTCCCAGGGCCTTATTCGCCGCCTTGACGCCCGCCGACATGCACACGCTGCCCGGCTGGTTCTTGGTGAGCACGCAGGTCGCCGCGGTGAGGTAGTTGGCGGTCGAGATGATGGCCGCGGTCACCGGGCTCGTCGGGTCCTTTAGGCCCGCGGCGATCTGGTTGCGCGACTGGCTGGCGAGCAGCGCTGGGGTGAAGCTCGACCCGCCGACGAGGTACTCGTTGCCGAAGGAGTAGTAGGGGATCGAGTAGTCCTGCTGGCTGGTGTAGCCCTTGATCCACTTGGACGTGTCGTACTTCTTGAAGTTCGCGAGCTGGCTGGCCGTGGGCTTTTGCAGTGAGGTGTAGTAGCCGGCCGAGTTGCTCCACTGGTTGGTGTACTCCTCGACCTCGGCGAAGGTGAGGTAGGGCGACGAGTACGTCGCCTTCTCAAACGTGAAGGTCGGCGTGCCCGGGTAGATCTCGCCCGAGTGGGTCGAGCTCTCCATGGTTCCCAATTTGTGCCAGGTGCCAAAGCGGCTCAGCGCAATGATCGTGGACCAGCGCTCGGCGGCGCAGAAGGGGCAGTAGTTGGCGCCGAGGTAGAAGACCTCGGGGAGGGTCTTGCCCCCCGACGCGCTGGCCAGCAGCGGCTGGCCCTTGATCGGCGTGGGCGGCGTGACCGCGGCGACGGTGGAGGTGACCCCGACGGCGTTAAAGACCGACGCCGGGACCTTCGTGAGCTCCGCCATCGTCTGCGCGTCGACGGCTTGGAATGAGGTCGAGCCACCTGGCGAGGAGCCGGACGTGACCTTGACGACGACGAGGGTCGCGACAACGACCACGACCAGCGCGACGGCGAGCCAGGTGAAGAGGCCCGCGGGGCGACCGCGAGACCCGCGGGGTTTGACGGGACGCGCGGGGGTCTTGGCGGCGCCCGGACGGGCCGGCGCCTTGCGAGATGGGGGGGTCTTGGCCACGATGCTCCTCGATAATCTCCCCGAAAATCTAGTGGACGCCCGCGAGGGGGTCCGGGCGGGCGTCGCCAGCGCCGGTATGTTGCCCTATGGACCAAAGCCCCGCGATACGACGCGCGTCGACGCTGCTCGCGCTGCGCGACGCGCCCCACGGCGTTGAGGTCTTGATGGTTCGGCGCAACCTCAACAGCGATTTCGTGGGTGGCGCCTACGTCTTTCCCGGTGGCGCGCTCGACCCCGAGGACGTCGGAGAGCGGGTCGCCGCGCGCTGTCGTGGCGTCGACGACGCCACCGCGTCGCGGGCCCTGTCGCTCGAGAGCGGGGGGCTCGCCTTCCTGGTCGCGGGGGCCCGCGAGCTCTTCGAAGAGGCCGGGCTGCTCCTCGGCGTCGACGCCGACGGCGCGCCCGCGCGCCTCGAGGACGTCGAGCGATGGGGGCGCAATCGTCGCGCGCGCAACGACGGCGCCGAGGGATTCGCCGAACTCCTCGAGCGCGAGGGGATCTACCTCGACCTCGGCGACGTCGCCTACCTCGCCCACTGGGTCACCCCGGTCGGTCCGCCACGACGCTTCGACACGAGATTCTTCGTCGCGCGCGCGCCCGAGGGCCAGCGCGCCGACCACGACGCTGGCGAGACAGTGGCGAGCGCGTGGCTGCGACCCGTCGACGCACTCGACGCCCACGCGCGCGGCGAGTTCGACATGATATTCCCGACGATCCGCACCCTCGAGTCAATCCGGCACCTCGCCACCGTCGACGGCGTGCTGTCGTTCGCTCGCGGCCAGGGGACCGTCACGCGCGTCGAGCCGCGCATCGTCGTGCGCGACGACACGGTGGTGATCCTGATCCCCGGCGACCCCGGCTACGACGAGGCTTGAACCGCCGACTCGATCGCGTCGAGGA
>JBOGFU010000024.1:0-4382 GCA_050743545.1 Acidimicrobiales bacterium
CCGGGTTCATGCCCGGCACCGACCAGGAGCACGGTGGCATCATCCGCCACGGGGCGAAGCTGCTCTACGCGTACTGCGAGTCGACCGTGCCCCGTATCCAGGTCATCACCCGCAAGGCGTACGGCGGGGCGTACGTGGTCATGAGCAGCAAGTCGATCGGCGCCGACCTCGCCTACGCGTGGCCGACCGCCGAGCTCGCCGTGATGGGCTCGGGCGGCGCGGTCGAGATCGTGCACCGGCGCGACCTCATCGGCTCCGAGGACCCGATGGCCCTGCGCGCCGAGCTCATCGAGGACTACGAGGAGACCTACGCGACGCCCTACATCGCCGCCGAGCGGGGGTTCATCGACGACGTGATCGACCCGGCCGACACGCGGCGGATCCTCAGCCGCGCGCTCGACCTGCTGCGCGGCAAGCGCGAGGACCTGCCCAAGCGCAAGCACGGGAACGTCCCCCTGTGAGCCACGGCCTCGCGCCACGCCCGTCACTGCCCGACGACGACATGGCCGCGCTGGTCGCCGCCGCCGAGCAGGTCATGTCGACGATGGTGACGCGCGCTGTCGACCCGGTCTCCCCGTGGCGCTTCTCCGGTCGATGGTTCAGCGCCGGCCCGTTGGCCGACCGCCGTCCTCGGCGCGCCTAGCAACTCGGTAACCCGGCTCAAGCCCGGTGCGGATACGTTCGCGGGGTGGACACGGGCGCGCAGACTCAAATGGCGACGCCGACCCCTCGCCGTGTTCGCTCGTGGCCGCCACTGGTGATTCTCACCCTCCTGGGACTCCTGACCGTGGCGGCGATCGAGTTCTCGGTCCACTCCGCGGCGTGGGGCGCGCAGTATCAGGGCGAGGTGGGAGTGGTGGGGCCATCGCTGCACACGCACTACTCGGCAACCGGTGGCCCGGTCGACGCGGGCGCGGACCCCTGGGTGACCGTGCCGCTCTACTCGGCGCACGGACGACCCCGGTCGATTCGAGTCCTCGGCGTCCACCTCATACCGGTCGAGGGCGTCGCGTCGCCGCGCGTGGTGCGCTGGAAGCTTTCCGATGAGATGGGTGCGAGCAATCAGTCGGGAGTCGGGTGGCCCCCGACCTTTGGCGCCAACGCGCTGGGCCGCGTCGCGCGACCGGCCCCGCGCGACGGCTTCCTCGCCGCGATTCGATTCAAGACCGTCCGTCCGTACTACGGCTCCGACGTCTACGTTGAGCTCGCGCCACCGCCCGGGGCCAGGGACTACGCACTGTTTGCCTTCGCGGTCACCTACGAGGAGAGTGACTACTCGGTCTACACGCAGACCATTCCCCAGGGCTACGTGTTCTGCGGGGTTCCCACGGTGACGTACGAGACGACGGCTCAGAAGGCGGCCTGTGGGACCTTCATCAACAGCGTGTGGGCTATTCCGGGCCTCTAGCCAGCTTCGACCAGCGCCAAGAGTTCGCCCACGATCTGGGTGAGCGAGAAGTCCTTCGGCGTGTAGACCGCGGCCACCCCCTCGTCGCGAAGCCGTTGGGCGTCGGACTCTGACACGATGCCGCCAACGACGACGGGTGCGTTGACCCCCGCGCCACGCAGCCCGGCGACGATTTGGGGTACCAGGGTGAGGTGCGCGCCCGACAGTATTGAGACCCCCACGACGTCGACGTCCTCGTCTCGCGCGGTGGCGACGATTTCGGCGGTCGTGAGACGGATCCCGGGGTAGACGACCTCGAAGCCGGCGTCGCGAGCGGCGACGGCAACCTGCTCGGCTCCGTTGGAGTGGCCGTCGAGACCGGGCTTGGCGACGAGCAGCTTGGGCGGGGCTCCGCGCCGCTGGGCGATCGCGTGGCTGCGCGCGACGAGGCCGGGGAACCCGCCGCCGCGCGCCGCGACCCCGGCGCGAATCCCGGTCGGCGCGCGGTAGTCGCCGTAGACCGCGCGCAGCGCGTCGGTCCACTCGCCGGTCGTGCCCCCCGCGGCGGCGAGAGCGAGGGAGGGGACCATGATGTTGTCGTCGGGGTCGGCGCTCACCGCGACGCGAGACAGTTCACCGAGCGCGGCGTCGACGGCCGCCTGGTCGCGCGCGGCGCGCCACGCGCGGACCTCGGCGACGAGGCGCGCCTCCGCGTCGCGGTCGACCTCCAACACCGCTGCACCGCCCCCGGACGTGAGCGGGGAGTCCGCGGTCTCGGTGAATCGATTGACCCAGACGACCACCTGCTCGCCGGACTCGATGCGCGCGACGCGAGCCGCCTGGCTCGCGACCAGTCGCGACTTGAGCTCCTCGATCGCCGCGAACGCGCCCCCCAGGCGCAATACGTCGTCGAGCTCGTCGCGAGCGGCGTCGCTGAGGTCGTGGACGAGCGAGTCCATCACCGTGGACCCCGCGAAGAGGTCGGGGTAGTCGAGCAGGTCGCTCTCGTAGGCCAGGACCTGTTGGGCGCGCAGGCTCCACTGCTGGTCCCACTCGCGCGGCAGGCCGAGCGCCTCGTTCCACGCGGGCAGCTGGATCGCGCGCGCCCGCGCGTCGGCCGAGAGCGTCACGCCGAGCATCTCGAGCACGATGCGCGTCACGTTGTTCTCGGGCTGCTGCTCGGTGAGGCCGAGCGAGTTGACCTGCACGCCGTAGCGGAACCGTCGCATCGACGCGTCCTCGACGCCGTAGCGGCGCCGACAGATGTCGTCCCACAGCGCGGTGAGGCAGCGAACCTTGGCGACCTCCTCGACGAAGCGGACCCCGGCGTTGAGGAAGAACGAGATCCGTCCGACGACCTGGGGCATTCGCTCGGGGGCGACCTTGCCCGAGTCGCGCACCGCGTCGAGCACGTCGATCGCCGTGGCGAGCGCGTAGGCGACCTCCTGGACCGGGGTCGCGCCGGCCTCCTGGAGGTGGTAGCTGCACACGTTGATGGGGTTCCAGTTGGGCGCGTGATCGAGCCCCCACGCGATCATGTCGACGATGAGGCGCTTGGAGGGCTCGGGCGCGAAGACGTAGGTGCCCCGGCTGAGGTACTCCTTGACGATGTCGTTCTGGGTCGTGCCGGCGAGCGTGGCCCAGTCAGCGCCCTGCTCGGCGGCCAACGTGAGGTAGAGCGCCCACAGCCACGCCGCGGTCGCGTTGATGGTCATCGACGTGTTCATCTCCGCGAGGGGGATGTCGGCGAAGAGCTCGCGCAGGTCGCCCAGGTGCGCGACCGGCACGCCGACGCGTCCGACTTCACCCGCGGCGGCGGGGTCGTCGGGGTCGTAGCCGGTCTGGGTGGGCAGGTCGAAGGCGACCGAGAGCCCGGTCTGGCCCCGCGCCAGGTTGGCCCGATACAGCGCGTTGGAGGCCACCGCGCTCGAGTGGCCCGAGTAGGTGCGCATCACCCAGGGCTTGGCCATGTCGCTAGCGACGGTAGTCGTAGAAGCCGGCGCCGGTCTTGCGACCGAGGCGACCGGCCGAGACCATTCGGCGCAGCAGGGGGGCCGGCGCGTAGCGCGGCTCGGCGTACTCGCGGTGCAGGGCCTCGAGTATCGCGACCGACGTGTCGAGGCCGACCAGGTCGAGGAGCGCGAAGGGCCCCATCGGGAACCCGCACCCGCCGGTCATCGCCGCGTCGATGCCCTCCTTGGACGCCACCCCGGCCTCGAGCAGTCCCACCGCGTGGTTGAGGTAGGGGAAGAGCAGCGCGTTGACGACGAAGCCCGCGCGGTCGGCGACCACGACGGGCTCCTTGCCGCAGGCCCGCGCGAAGTCGACCACGGCGTCGATCGTCGCGTCGCTCGCGCTCAGGGGGCGCACGACCTCGACGAGGGTCATCACCGGCGCGGGGTTGAAGAAATGGAGCCCGCACACCTGGTCGGGCCGCGACGTCTCCATCGCGAGGTCGATCACCGACAGCGTCGACGTGTTGGTCGCGAGCACCGCGGCGCGATCGACCACCCGGTCGAGCTCGTCGAAGATCTCTCGCTTGACCGACATCTCCTCGACGACGGACTCGATGACGAGGTCGCACTCGGCGAGGTCCTCAAAGGACGTCGTCGCGGTGACGCGCGCGCGCAGCGCGGCGGCGGAGTCGGCGTCGCGCAGGGACTTGGCGACCTGTCGGTCGAGCGAGCGTGCCAGCGCGTCACCGAGGGCCTCGGCGGCGTGGGGGGTGCGGCTGCGCACCGTGACCCGCGCGCCCGCGCCCGCGCAGACCTCCGCGATGCCCGCGGCCATGATCCCCGAGCCAACGACGCCGACGTGGGTGAACCTCATTGGCGAACTTTACTGTCGGCGCCGAGCCGGCTTTGCCAGACTGCGCGGGTGGGAACCACTTGGCTCGCCGGATCGCTCGACGCGCTGGTCGGCGCGCTCGAGGTCGCGTCCGACGCCGACGTCGTGGTGGTCCCCACCGCGGCCGCGGCGACCGGGGCCACCGAGG
>JBOGFU010000025.1:0-4250 GCA_050743545.1 Acidimicrobiales bacterium
AGTCCGAATACTCGGCGCTGGTAGCGGCGCACGAACGCCACCGTCGCCGCTCGGTCGCGCACGGCCATCCCCGCGACCAGTGCTTCGTCGTTGGGTGACGCGCTCAACGTCGGCCCGACCGTCGGGACGTCGCGCTCAGCCACGCCGGTCCGCGAGACCGGCTGGACGGCTGCGCCAGACGTGGGTCACCCGCTCTCCCGTCCTCGATCCCTTAGCGGACATTACGCAGAGGGGCTCTGGGGGGATTGAGCGACGCGGCCCATCCACCACCTCGGCGGACGTCCTAGATAATTTGTCGCAGTCGGCCTACAAAATGTCGGGTAAGCGGCCACTCGCCGCTCCATCGGGGGTACGAGCGTGAGCTCCGGGTCACACAAGGCAGCGCGGGCCACACTGCGCCAAGGTCAGCGAGCCCCCAAGCCATCCAAGCGCACCGCGACGCCGGCGTCGCTCGAACCCTCTGCCGCGACAGCCGCGATCGTCGTCACGGCTCCCCCGACGCCCCCCACGGCCCCTCGCCGCCACCGTCACGCGCGGACGAGCCGACCGCATCGGGTGGGCCGGCGCGTCGCCGCCGCCGCGCTCGGTACCGCGCTCGTGGCCGGCGGAGCGTACGC
Organism: Acidimicrobiales bacterium; assembly: GCA_050743545.1. Taxonomy (GTDB): domain Bacteria; phylum Actinomycetota; class Acidimicrobiia; order Acidimicrobiales; family RAAP-2; genus RAAP-2. The sequence continues at coordinate 618 of JBOGFU010000025.1, forward strand.
CGCGACGAGTTGGGTCGTCGGGCTCTCCTCCGGGTCCTCGGGCGAGGGCCAGTCGGCGAGCGTCACCAACCTCACGATCACCGCGGTGTCGTCGCCCTCGGCGAGCGACCTTCTCTACCCGGGCGCGAGCGGTGACGTCGTGCTCACGATCACCAACCCCAACGCATTCCCCGTCACCATCACCGCGGTCAACCTGCCGACGAGCACAACCTACGCCCAGGGCTATACGACGGCGGCTCTTACGACGACCCAGTCGGGCTGCTCGACGACGACGAGCCTCGTCGCGTGGAGCTTCGCCACCGGCACGTCGGGCAGCTCGCACAGCCTGACGACGTCGCTCGTGGTTGGCCCGAGCGGCAACGCCAACGACCCACTCTCGGTCACGTTGACCAACGACGCCTCAATGACCGCCGCCGCGCCCGCGGCGTGCGAGTCAACGTACTTCTCGATGCCGGCCCTCACGGGGCTGAGCGCCAGTGGCGGTCCGGGGACGGTAACGACCAGCCCGGCCACGGACGCCTGGACTGCCTAGCCATTTCGTTGCGGTGGCCCCCCGGCTCGATTCGCCGCCGTCGTCGACCGCCTCGGGGCCGGATTGACCCCCGGGGGCTCTCCTGGCGCGACGATCACCACCGCCTGCCACGCGGCGGCGTCGGGGACGAACGAAGGATTCCTCACCACCTCGTCCTCGACCCCCGCTTGCACCACTTCTGCCCAGAGATACCGCTTTTACGGCGTATCGACGGTGGTTTCCCGGTTAACGCGCGAACAATTTATGTACAAATCCGCGACTCTTGACATCCTGTCGGTTACTTTCATCATTTAACCGAACAAAACGAAGGAGAAATCCCCTCAATGAGCACGCCCCACAACGTATTCCCATCCGACGCCACCCCGACCGGTCGTAAGGTCGAGCGTCTGGCGTTGAGGGCCGGGAGGAAGTCCGGAGTGATCAAGATTGCGTCCGCGCTGGCTGGCGCGGCGCTCGTGGCGGGGGGCTCCTACGCCGCCACCAACTGGCTCGTGGGCCTTAACGCGGGCTCGTCGGGCGAGGCCCAGTCGGCCAGCGTCCAGAACCTGACCGTCACCGCGGTGGCGAGCCCGTCGGCCACCAACACCCTGTTTCCCGGTGGGACGGGCGACGTCGTGCTGACGATCGCCAACCCCAACGCCTTCCCCGTGACGGTGACGGGCGTGAGCCTGCCGACCAACACCACCTACGCGGGTGGGTTCACGACCAGCGGCCTGGGCACCGCCCAGACCGGCTGCTCGTCGTCGACGAGCCTGGTGTCGTGGAGCTTCGCGACGGGCACGTCAGGCACCGCCCACACCTTCACCTCCGCGGTCACGGTTGCGGCGAGCGGCCAATCCAACAACCCGCTCACCGTGGTGCTCACCAACGACGCGTCGATGGCGCTCACCACCCCGGCCGCCTGCGAAGCCACGTTCTTCTCCATGCCGTCCCTCACGGCGATCGCCGCCAGCGGCGGCGCCGCCACGGCGTCGTCGTCGCCCTTGACCGACGCCTGGACCAGCTAGTTCAACTCGCGCAGCGTCGTCGTCAACGACCCCCGGCGCTCGCGCGCCGGGGGTCGTTGACTCAGACCACTCGTTGGTGGTCGGCGCCGATCAGGACGACCGCGACCACCGCCGGCACGTCACCGTGGTTGCGCCACCGGTGGCGGGTGCCGTTCTGGACGTAGGTGTCTCCGGGACGAAGCACGACGATCACGCCGTCGTCGAGCTCGAGCGTCGCCTCGCCCGAGACCACGACCCCGTAGTCGATCGTCGCGGTTGTGTGCATCCCCGGGTTCTCGACCTCTAGGTGCTCTGACATCCCGGGCAGCTTCTCGTCAAACTCTCCGAGGGCCCCCACCAGGTCCACGTCGTCGGGCACGCCGGGGCCGTTGTGGGCCGGAACTGTAAAGAACGCGAAGCGCGACCCCGCGCGCGGCGGGAAGTACGCCGGCGCGCTCGGACGCTCACCACTATCGGGGAATGAGCCCGCCTCGTCCGCGCCCCAGAGGCGATGGAACTCCCAGCCCGGCACCAGCGCCAGCGTGATTGCCTCCACCGCCTCGTCGCTCGCGACGACCGCGCGACCCGCGTCGTCGTGCCCCGTCGTGACCCGCCTAACCCCCATGTGACCCTCTCCCCCGTGCGCCGCCGTGGCGCGGCCACCCTAGGTCGTGGGCGCGTGCTAGCACCACGACACCGGGTGGGTCCGCCTCCCCGCACGTCCGCCAGCCCACCGCCAGACTGCGTACGTGGACGGTGACGGTCCCTCGGAGGGTGGTGTCGAGCGTCACACACTTTCTTCGCCTCGCCGGAGGATCGTCCCGGTGGTTCGGCTGCGACTGCCGCGCACGACCCACCGATTCTGGCGCGGCTACCTCACCATTGTCGTGCTCGTCGGGGCGTTGGGTGGTGTCAGCCTCGCCGCCGCGGCGAACGCCCGACGCACGAGCAGCTCCTTCGCGACGTTCTTCGCCAGCACGGATCCGTCCACGCTCAGCGTCATCCCCGCGCCAGCCAACCCCAACGACAACTACTCACCGGCGGTGAGCGCCGCGCTGTCGCGACTACCCGGGCTTCGCCACGTCGAGTCGGCGGTCTTTGTCGGTGGCTACGTGCTCAATCGCTTGGGGGTCCCCAGCGCCACCGAGTTCCAAAACACCAACTCGTGGGTCCAAGGCAGCGTCGACGGCCTCTACTTCACCCAAGACCGCTTGACGGTGCTGCGGGGTCGAATGTCCAACCCGCGTTCGGTTGACGAGATCGTCGTCTCCCCGCTCGCGGCCGCGCGCCATCATCTGCACCTCGGGTCAGTAGTGAGCTTTGGCTTCTACACCAACGCCCAGCAGGCCAATGCAAGCTTCCTTAAGGTCACCGCGTCGGGCGCGCCGCTCATCACCCCCACGTTGACGGTGCGGGCTCGCGTCGTGGGCATCGCCCAATCCAACACGGGCGTCGTGGCCGACGACGTGGACCAGAGGGAGATTGTCCTCTTTACCCCGGCCCTCACCCATCGGCTATTGACCTCCGACCTGGCCAACACCGTCGGGTGGACCGACTACGGACTCCAGCTCAACGGAGGAAGCGCGGCGATCGCCCCAGCCCAGCGCGCGGTCGCCGCCGCGCTCCCCTCCAAGGTGAGCCTCATCTTTCAGGAGCCGACCCTCGACGAAACCGCCGCAGCGCGCGCCATCGCCCCGTTCACCATCTCCCTCGTCGTCGCCTCGCTGCTGTCGGCGTTGGCGCTGGTGCTGGTCATGCTCCAGGTGGTTTCGCGACTCTTTCAGGCCGGAGCTCGCGAACGAGAGGCGCTGCGAGCCCTTGGCGCGAGCCCAGTCATGATCCTGGCCGACGACCTCACCGGCGTCATCGCGTCGCTCGTGCTCGGCGTGATGGTGGCCGTCGCGGTCGCCTTCGCGGCGTCGCCGCTCGCACCGATCGGCCCACTGCGGTCGGTCTTTCCCTCGCGGGGTCTCTACGCCGACACTCCGGTCTTCGCCCTGGGCGCCGTCGGCATGCTCGTCGTCCTCGTGGTGCTCGCCTCGGCCGCCGGAGCGGCGGCCAACCCCGCGCGCGTCGCGCGCCGGGCGCGTCGTCGCCCAGTTCGCGGTTCGGGCC
>JBOGFU010000026.1:0-1960 GCA_050743545.1 Acidimicrobiales bacterium
CTGCATTGACGGCAGCGCGACGTTGACGATCGACACGTCGAGAACCACCATGAACTGCGCGAGGCAAGCAATCGTCAGGACCATCCAATCGGGGGCGTGGCGGTGGCCCAACTCGTTTCGCTTCGACGCCTTGGCGGTCTCGGATGACATGGCGCGAGTGTACGGGTCGACCCCACGTTGTGGCGCGTGCGCGCCGTCGGCCACACTGGTTGGCGTGGCGGCTCAGTTCATCTTCACCATGCGCGACCTTCGACGCTTCTACCCGCCCGACCGCGAGGTCCTCAAGGGGATCAACCTCTCCTTCTACCCGGGAGCCAAAATCGGGGTGATCGGCCCCAACGGCTCGGGCAAATCGTCGCTCCTGCGCATCATGGCGGGCCTCGACGACGGATTCAACGGCGAGGCGCGCCTGACCCCCGGGTTCAGCGTGGGCTACCTCGCCCAGGAGCCCCAGCTCGACCCGACGAAGGACGTGGTGGGCAACGTCGCCGACGGCGTGGGGGAGTCGCGCGACCTGCTCGCGCGCTACGACGAGGTGTGCGCCGCAATGGGCGATCCCGACGCCGACCTCGACGCGCTGCTCGACGAGCAGGCCCGCCTCCAGACGCGTATCGACGCCGCGGGGGCGTGGGACCTCGAGCGCACGCTCGAGATCGCGATGGACGCGCTGCGACTCCCGCCACCCGACGCCGACGTCTCCACCCTGTCGGGTGGCGAGCGCCGCCGCGTCGCGCTGTGCCGGCTGCTGCTCGCCAAGCCCGACCTGCTCCTACTCGACGAGCCGACCAACCACCTCGACGCCGAGTCGGTCGCGTGGCTCGAGCGCGCGCTTCAGGAGTACGCCGGCACCGTGGTCGCGATCACCCACGACCGTTACTTCCTCGACAACGCCGCGTCGTGGATCTTGGAGCTCGACCGCGGGCGCGGCATCCCCTTCGAGGGCAACTACTCGTCGTGGCTCGAGCAGAAGCAGGCGCGCCTCGCCGCCGAGGAGCGCAGCGACGAGCGCCGCCGGGCCGCGCTGGCGCGCGAGCTCGAGTGGATTCGCATGTCGCCGCGAGCGCGCCAGAGCAAGGGTCGGGCCCGGGTGACGGCGTTCAACGACCTCGTCGCCGAGGCCGACGCCGTCGAGCGCCGCGAGGGCGCGCTGGAGCTGGCCATCCCTCCGGGGCCACGCCTCGGCGACCTCGTGGTCTCCGCCGAGAGACTGTCGAAGGGATTCGGCGACCGGCTCCTCTTCGAGGAGTTGACGTTCCTGCTGCCCCCCGGGGGGATCGTCGGCGTCATCGGGGCCAACGGCGCGGGCAAGACCACGCTGTTTCGGATGCTGGTGGGTGAGACGGAGGCCGACGGCGGCGTGCTCACGATTGGGCCCACCGTCTCCTTCGCCTACGTCGATCAGTCCCGCGACAACCTCGACCCCGCGGCGACGGTCTTTGAGGAGGTCGCCGGGGGCGTCGACCGGATGGTCGTCGGCGGTCGCGAGGTCGCCGGGCGGGCCTACGTCGCGGGCTTCGGGTTCAAGGGCAGCGACCAGCAAAAGCGTGTCGGGGACCTGTCGGGCGGCGAGCGCAATCGCGTCCAGCTGGCCAAGGTGCTGCGCGCGGGCGGCAACGTGCTCCTGCTCGACGAGCCGACCAACGACCTCGACGTCGACACCCTGCGCGCGCTCGAAGACGGCCTATTGGCCTTCCCCGGGTGCGCCGTGGTCATCAGCCACGACCGATGGTTCCTCGACCGCGTCGCGACCCACGTGCTCGCCTTCGAAGGTGACGCGGTCGTTCGCTGGTACGAGGGCAACTTCAGTGAGTACGAGGCCGATCGTCACCGTCGGCTCGGCGCCGACGCGGACCAGCCCCACCGGCTGCGCTACAAGCCCCTGACTCGCTCCTAGGCCGCGGCGCCTCGCCAATAGAGTCGGGTCGGGAGGTGGGCGTGAGGACCAGAGACGAGTGCATGG
>JBOGFU010000027.1:0-2019 GCA_050743545.1 Acidimicrobiales bacterium
GCACGACGCCACCCGCCGCGCGAATGAGGTCGACCGGCGCGTCGCGGGGCACGATGAGCTCGCCGGTCACGAGGTACACGCCGCCAACGGTAGGCCACCACGCTCGCCGCGACGGTCATGGTGCGACGCCCGGTACCGACTGGTCACGTTCGTAGAGTAGTGAGGATGCTCGCGGCGTCGGTAGCTCTCGGCTGGCGCCTCGTGGTCCTCGCGGGCGCGGGCGTCGCGGGTGGGGTCGCCAACGGCGTCGCCGGCGGTGGCACGTTCATCACGTTTCCCACAATGCTCGCGTTGGGCGTGCCCGCGCTGCGCGCCAACGTCTCGAACACCGTGGGCGTGCTGCCGAGCTACCTGCCCGGCGCGGCGACCTATCGGCGCCACGCGTCGACCCACGCGGCCACGCTGCGGCTGCTCATCGCGCCGTCGGTCGCGGGGTCGCTGGTGGGCTGCGCGCTGCTCTTCGCCGGGTCGGCCCAGACCTTCCGCGTCGCGGTGCCGTACCTGATCGGCGCGGCGACCGCGGTCTTCGCGCTCTCGCCGTGGATCACCCGTCGCTTGGAGCACGTGAGCCACGACGCGCCGTCACGACGGCGCGCGCTCGTCTGCGCGGTCTTCGTCGCCGCGGTCTACGGCAGCTACTTCGGCGCGGGCCTCGGGATCGTGCTGCTCGCGATCATGGCGGTCGCTCTGCCCTTCTCCGTCCACGAGCTCCAGGGGCTTCGCGCGGTGCTGTCCACGATCATCGAGGTCGTCGCCGCGGTGGTCTTCGTCGTCCACGGCGGGCTCGACTGGCCCGCGGTCGCCGCGCTGCTCGCCGGCACCGCGGTTGGCGGATGGATGGGCACGCGCCTGATCACGCGCCTCTCGCCGGGCGTGGTGCGCGCGTTGGTCGTTGTCTTCGGCGTCGCGACGACGCTTCGTTTGGCGCTCTCCGGGTAGGGTGAGCCAATGATGACCCCGTCCATCGGGAATAGAGGATGAAGCGGCTATTCAGCTTCCCGAACCCGGTCAACGACGCCGCCGCGCGCGTGGTGGCGCTGGGCGCGCTGACCATGAGCGTCGTGGCCCTGGCGACCGGGTGGGCGTGGATCCTCATCCCCCTCACCTACGGCTTCGTCGCGCGCGTCGCCACGGGGCCGACGCTCTCGCCGCTCGGCCAGTTCGCGGTGCGCGTCGCCGCACCGCGACTCACCGCGTGGACCAAGCCGGTGCCCGGCCCGCCCAAGCGATTCGCCCAGGCCATGGGCGCCGCCTTCACGATCGCCGCGACGGTCACCTGGCTCTGCGCGGGTTGGGGCGACGCGCGCTGGATACTCGTGCCGCTCATCGCCGCGGCGTCGGCCGAGGGCTTCGCCGGATTCTGCGTGGGCTGCACGGTCTTCGCTGGTCTGATGCGAGTGGGCGTCATTCCCGAGTCGGTCTGCGCCGAGTGCAACGACCTCTCCGCGCGCTACGCCGCGGCGACGGGTGGCCGTACCTAAGAATTGAGTGAGAGTTGCGCGCCGCGGGCCGGGGCGCGCGCCTACCCCCTCGACGCCGTACCTAGGCTGGCGCCATGCGTCGCCCCTCCCCGCGGGCCGGTGCCGCGGCGCTCGTCGTGGCGATCGGCCTGGCCACCGTGCCCGTGGTCGGCTCGGCGAGCGAGAGCTCGCGCGTCGTCGTTCAGCGCGCGGCTCCCCTGCCCGCGGGCGCGAGCGTGCTCGCCCCCGCGTCCGCGACCGGGTTTGACGTCATGCTCGCGATCCCCCACCCCGGCGCGCTCAGCGCGTTCCTCGCCGACCTGAGCGACCCGTCGTCGCCGAGCTACCGCCACTTCCTCACCCCCGCCCAGTTCGCGACGCGCTTCGGCGCGTCGCTCGGCGCCGTGGCGGCGGTGTCGTCGTACCTTCGCGGCTTCGGGCTCGACGTCGGGCGCTTGAGCGCGGGGCACCTCGCCCTGCACGTGACGGGAACGACCGGCCAGGTCGCGCGCGCGTTCGACGCGCGCGTCGTGACGTTGCGCCACGCCGGGGTCACCGG
>JBOGFU010000028.1:0-5919 GCA_050743545.1 Acidimicrobiales bacterium
TCGGTCAGCTCCTCGGTGACGCACAGCAGCAGCGTCGCGCCGTGGCCGTCCGCGCCAATCGGGCCGTGCAGGTAGTCGGCCGCGGCGAAGGCCTCCGCGCGCAGCCCGGCGACCTCGCGAATCTTGAGCGACGCCTCGGCGGCGACCGCGTAGCCGACCCCTCGCCCCACGACGGTGAGCCCACCGTCGACGTCGAGCGCGTCGAGTGGCAGGGGCTCGTCGAGCGCCCACGCCGCGATTCGGCCCACCACGCCGGGCAGTTCGTCCATGCCCTCGAGAGGCCGGGCGTCGATCGCCTCGACCAACTGAGCCAACGCGTGCCACGTCGCCGCGAATGTCTTGGACGACGCGACGGCGCGCTCTTCGCCGACGGCGAGGTTGATGACGTGGTCCGAGGCGCCAGCGAGCACGGACGCGACGTCATTGGTCACCACGACGGTCGGCCTCGATTGGGATCGAGCCTGCGCGACGACGTCGACCATCCCCGGGGTTCGCCCCGATTGGGAGATGGCGACGACCCCCGCGCCGGCAAGGCCCATCGCGTGGCCAAACTCAAAGAGCGAGGGCGCGGCGAGCGCAACCGTGAGGCCCAGGCGCTGGCCCGCGAGGTATTGAAAGAAGCGCGCGGCGTTGTCGGACGACCCGCGCGCCGCGACGAGCGCGTAGTCCACCCCCGCCAACGCGCTCGCGGCGTCGCGGGCCTGCGCGGCGCCGCGCTCCGCGCGAGCGGCCAACAGGTCGCCCTGGGCGCGGATCTCGGACTCGAAGATGGTGGTCGTGGCCCCGATGGGGCCAGGCTACCGGCGAGGCGTCCGGCCTAGGGGTAGACGAGCCGCGCGGCGCCCCTCAGCGACGCGCGATTGTCGTGGCGCACGACGCCAAACGTGCGCGCATCGAACCACGACGGCTCGACGACCCGGGCGTTGCCCCCGCCAACGTGCACAGTCGACGCCGAGAACTCTGCGGCGAAGCGGCCCAGCGCAACGATCAAACGCTCGCGCCACAGCTCCCCGTCTCGCGCGCGACTCGGCTCGCCGAAGACCTCGTCGTAGGTGCCGAGCCCGCCAAAGTCCTCGGCGCCGACGTCGCGGATCCGCGTCGCCGACCCGTCGACGACGAGCGCGATGCCGAATCCCGTTCCCAAGGTCACGACCAGCTCGCGACCCTGCCCACGGCTGCAGCCCAACGCGGCCAGCGTCGCGTCGTTGACGACCCGCACGTCGATCTCGCTCTCGCGCCGCAGCGCGGCTTGGAGGTCAAACCCGTGCCACGCATCGTGCAGGGCGGCGTCGACCTCAGTGGCGATCCCCCCGGGGCGCGATAGGTTGCCGGGCTCGACGACCACCCCGTCGGCGACGTCGCCGGGGAAGCCGACCCCCATTCGCGAGAGGCCGGCGGAGGCGCCTTCGGTGGCGACGGTCGTGACGAGGCGGTGGGGCTCACACGGATACGGGGTGGCGACGTGGCGCACGCTCTCGAGGAGCTCCCCGTCGGCGCCCACGGCGCAGACCTTTATCGTGCTCGCTCCGACGTCGACGGCCAGGACGGCGTCGAGGGGCAGGTTCGGCACCGCCGAAGTGTAACGAAATCAACGTTTCTGACCCCTTGTGGACAGGATGTTGAGAATTACTTTCTTGTGACTTCGACAGCACCCGACCTAGCATTTGGCTGACACGAGCCTCACCGGAGTCACCGGACATCTCCTGGGAAGGAGGACCGTGCCACGGACCAGAGGTGCCCCGCGACCACAGGTCCCACCCTCACAGCCCGACGTCGCGGCGCCGACGGAGGTCTCCGACCCGGCGGCGAGACTATCGACCTCGGTGGGCCTCGACGAGGCGATCGACTCGATCCTCGACCCGCTCGTCATCCTGCGCCCGATCCACGACCGGCGCGGACGCCTGGTCGACTTTGAGTACGCCGACGCCAACCCCGCCGCGCTCGTGGCCAACGGCCTGCCGCGCGACGACCTCGTCGGACGTCGGCTGCTCGAGCTCTTCCCGAGCCACGGGCCGAGCGGGCTCTTCGCTCGCCTGGCCCACACCTTCGAGACCGGCGAGCCACTCGTCGCCGACGACGTGCTCCATCGAAACGACCTCACCGGGCTCGACCGCCTGAGCGACGTGCGAGCGGTGCGCCTCGGCGACACGCTGAGCTACACGTGGCGCGACGTGACCGAGCGCCACGAACTGGCCGAGAAGTACCGGATGCTCGCCGCGTACTCGTCGGATATCGTGCTCCAGACCGACGCCAGTGGCGTCATCGAGTGGATCTCCCCCTCGGTCACCGCCGAGCTGGGCTGGCGACCCGAGGAGCTCGTCGGTCGCCCCATATCGGAAATCTCGTCGGCCCTCGACGGGCGCAGCCGTGACCAGTACGTCGCCGCCGTCGCGCGCGAGGGCCGGGCAATCGTCGAACTGCGCGTGCGCGACTCGAGCGGGGTCGACCACGCCTACTCCGCGTCGATCCACGACGTGCTCGACGACGACGGACGACCGGTCGCGCGGATCGCCGGGCTGCGCAACGTTGACGACGAGGTCGCCGCGCGGCGTGACCTGGAGTTCGAACGAGACGCCTTCGGCGCCGCCGTGCGCTCCGACCCCGACCCCTTCGCGGTGCTGCGCGCGGTCCGCACCGACGGGGTCGTCACCGACTTCGTCTTCGTCGACGCCAACGACGCCCTCGTGGCGCGCGAGGGAGTTCCCCTCGACCAACTCGTGGGCCACAGCTTCGCCGCGCGACACCCTCGCCTCGAGTCCTCCGAGCTCTTCGGCCACTGCGCCCGCGCGGTGGACTCCGGCCAGCCGGTCATCCTCAGCGACTACACCTACGAGGGTCGACGCCTCGACGTGCGGCTGATCCCCCTGGGCGACGCGCTGAGCTGCACGTGGCGCGACGTCACCGAGCGACACGACCTGCTCGACCACTTCCGGCTGCTCGCCGAGAACGCGTCCGACGTGGTCTTTCGCGCCACCCTCGACATGGACATCGAGTGGATCTCCCCGTCGGTGCAAGAGCTCATGGGCTGGGCCCCGTCGCAGGTCATCGGACGCTCGCTCGCCACCTACTGCCACCCCGATGACATCGCGCGGGTTCTCGCCGCGGTCGAAGCGGTCCCGTCGGGCGAGGTCGGCAGCGTCGAGATCCGTCTGCTCCACCACGACGGTGACTACCGCTGGGTCCTCGTCGTCGGGCGCGACGTCTACGACGACGCGGGTCAGAGTCTCGGTTACATCGGATCGTTTCGCGACCTGGAGGCCGAGCACGCGGCGCGCGTCGCGCGTGAGGAGTCCGAGGCGCGATACCGGCTGCTCGCGGAGAACGCCTCGGACGTCGTGTTTCGGGTCAGCCCCGACTTCATCGTGGAGTGGGTGTCGCCGTCAATCTCGGAGTTGCTCGAGTGGCAGCCGGACCAGGCAATTGGAAAGATGTTCGCCGAGTTCTGCCTGCCCGAGGACCTCGACAAGCTCTGGGCCGTCATCAACGAGACCCCCGACGACCAGGTCGGCTCCGCCGAGGTGCGCGTCCGACGCGCCAGTGGCGACTACCTCGCGGTCGGCGTCATCGGTCGGCGCCTGACCGACGACGAGGGCGTGGTCCTGGGCTACATCGGGTCGCTGCGTGACGTTCGAGCCGAGCACGAGAGCCGCGCCGCGCTCGTAGAGTCCGAGGCTCGCTACCGGCTCCTCGCCGAGAACACGTCCGACGTGATCCTGGTGAGTCAGGCGGGGGGTCCCATCCAGTGGGTGTCGGACTCGGTCACGGGCCTCGTGGGCTGGCGGCCCGAGGAGATGGTGGGGCACCGCTTCGCGGAGTTCGTCCACGCCGATGACCAGGAGCGCCTCTCCGAAGGTCGAGCCCGGATCGAGCAGGGCGAGGTCGTGCTCCTCGAGGTGCGAGTCAGAACCTCGACCGGGGACTACCGGTGGATCGCCGGGCGGACCCAAGACGCCGACGACCCGGTCACCGGCGAGCGCCGGCGCGTCAACTCCTGGCGCGACGCCCAGGCCGACGTCGCCGCCCGCCAGCGCCTCGCCGACTCCGAGGAGCAGTACCGCCGACTCGCGGAGAACGCCTCCGACGTCGTCGTCATGCTCGACAACGACCTCGTGTTCACGTGGGTCTCCCCGTCGATCGAGCAGGTCCTCGGCTGGAAGCCGGGCGCGCTGATGGGGCGTCACGCTCGCGACTTCCTCGTCACCGACGACGTCGAGCGCCTCGGCCCCGCGGGGCTCGCGAGCGTCGACGACGTCGCGCGACTCAACCAGGTGCGGGTACGAAGGTCCGACGGCACCTACCTCACCATGGCCGCTCGGTCAAAGGCGACCTTCGACGACGCCGCGACGCCCACCGGGCGCGTGGTCTCCTTCCGCGACGTCTCGGCCGAGGTTCGCGCGCGTGAGACGCTCATCGCGTCCGAGTCGCGCTTTCGACTCCTCGCGGAGAACGCGACCGACGTCGTCCTCGAGCTCAACAAGGACAGCCGGCTCGTGTGGGTCTCGCCGTCGCTCTTTAGGGTGCTCGGCTGGCGGCCCGAGGAGTGGATCGGCCACGACACCGCGGACTTCATTCACCCCGACGACGTCGAGTTGGTCCGCGAGTTCCGACGACGCTCCTTCGCGGGCGAGACCCAAGCGCCCCTCGAGGTTCGCTACCGCGACGCCAAGGGCGACTACCACTGGATGTCGGGCGAGGACCACGCCATCCGCGGCCGCAGCGCCGAGGTCGTGACCCGGGTCGTGGGACTTCGCAACGTCGACGCCGAACGCGCGGCTCGCGAGTCGTCGGCGCACGCGAACGAGCTCTACCGGGTGCTGGCCGAGAACGCGACCGACGTGGTCCTACGGATCAGCAAAGAGTCGGTCATTGAGTGGATCTCGCCGTCGGTGTCGTCGGTGCTGGGCTACGAGGCGGACCAGCTCATCGGCACGTACTCGTGGATGCTCGTCCACGAGGAGGACCGCTCTCGGTCCACGGCGATGCGCACGCTCGTCCTGCTCGGTGAGCGCATCAAGCCCTACCAGGTTCGCGTGAGAAAGGGCGACGGCGAGTACCTCTGGATGACCCTCACGCCGCGCCCCATATATGGCGACGGCGGCGGCGACGTGGGCATCGTGCTGTCGGCGCGAGACTCCCAGGCCGAGGTCCTCGCCACGCGCGCCATCACGACGATGTCCGCGGTGAGCCGAGCCCTGGTGCGCGCCGAAAACGAGCAGTTCCTCTTCCAACAGATGTGTGAGATCGCCTCGGCGGAGGGTGGCTACGCGCTCGCCTGGTACGCCCGCAAGGTCGACGACGACGATCACTCCGTCCTCAAATTCGCCTCGTCGATTCGCAATCACGCCTACGTCGATGAGATCGAGGTCGATTGGACCGACGGCCCGCGCGGCCAGGGGCCGGCGGGCCGAGCAATTCGCCTGGGCGAGACCATCGTCAACAACGACTCGACGCGCGACGCGGGCTTCGCCCCGTGGCGCGACAGCGCCGAGCGACACGGGCTGCGCGCGTCGATCGGGCTCGCGGTGCGCGTCGGCGACGAAGTCGACGGCGCGTTCATGGTCTACGCCGCCGAGTCCGACGCGTTTGACGCCGCCGCGGTGGCCGTGCTCGAAGACATGGCCGCGGAGATGGGCTACGGGCTCCAACGCCTGCGCGATCGTCAGCGCCTGGTCGAGTCGCTGAGGGAGCAGAAGCTTCTGTCGCGCGCGATCGAGCAGGCGGACGAGTCCGTGCTGGTGCTCGACCCGACGTTCAACATCCTTTACGCCAATCCGTCGACGCTTCGCACGAGCGGCTACACCCACGAAGAGGTCATCGGCCAACAGCCCTCGATGTTCGGGGCGGGGCTCGCCAGCCAAGAGTTCTTAGAGGGGATATGGACGACCCTGTCGCGGGGCTCGGCGTGGCGCGGGACATTCC
>JBOGFU010000029.1:0-5909 GCA_050743545.1 Acidimicrobiales bacterium
GGGCCGAAGCCGACAGCCCAGAGTCAGCGCCTGGTACGAGAAGGAGGTGGGCGACGACAACTAGAGGATCAGGGCGTCGACGTCGGAACGCGGAACGAGGAGGAGCTTGTCGCTCTGGCGCACGCGCTGACGAAGCGCGGCCGGGTCGGCGTCACCGTCCACCACACGGCCCTCGCGCAGCGCGACCCAACTTCCTTCGTAGGGCGTGAGGTCGTCCAGCGAGATGCGCTGCCTCTTGAGGACTCCCGTCGACGCGCCGTCCGCCACGGAGTCAACCCTACCGCTGTGCCGGTACACGGCGCCCCACGGCCTCGGCCGGGTGCGTGGCGGCGTGCACCTCGCGCAGCTTGGCGAGCGAGACCCGGGTGTAGGTCATCGTCGTCTCGAGCTTTTGGTGGCCGAGCATCTCGGCCACGTAGCGCACGTCGGCGCCGTGGTCGAGCATCAACGTGGCCGCGGTGTGGCGAAAGAGGTGGCAGCTGCCGTGCTTGGCCGGCGCTCCGGCGCGCACGTAGGCGGTCACCATTCGTGAGAGCACGTCCGAGGCGAACGGGCCCCCCGAGACGGTGAGGAAGAGCGTTTCCTCGCCGACGGTGCGCGCGAGCGCTGGCCGGGTCTCGTCGCAGTAGCGCTGGGTCCAGTGCCGGGCGCGCTCGCCGATGGGGACGTGGCGGTCGCGGCCCCCCTTGCCCTGGCGCACGAACAGCGTGCCCCGCGCGTGATCGATGTCCGCGACGCGCAGCTTGATCAGCTCGGTGCGCCGGATCGCGCTGGAGTAGAAGACCTCGAGGATCGCCCGGTCACGCACACCGAGCGCCGTCGAGGTGTCCGCGACGGCGAGCACCGCCTCGACCTCATCGACCGACATCACCGCCTCGGGGAGACGGTGCTCGGTCTTGGGCAGCGTCAGTGACGCCGCGGGGTCGAAGGGAATTGCTCCCGTGCGCGTCAGCCAGGCGAAGAGGCCCTTCACCGGGATCAGTCGCTGCGCCTGGGTGCGAAAGCTCAGTGGCTGGCCGTCGCTCTTCTTGTGGTGGAACAGGTGTCGCTGGTAGGAGTCGAGCAGCGACGGGGTGACGAGTGCGGGGTCGGTGACGTCGCGCTGGGCGAGAAAGTCACACAGTGCGCGAAGATGGTGGCGCCGGCCGGCGAGCGTGGTCTCGGCGTAGCCGTGGGCCGCCAGCCACGCCAGGTGGTCCCTGACCGCCTCCTCGAATCGGCTCACGACAACCCCTTGTCGTACGACGCAGTGGACGTGGAGGGGTCGATGCGCATCTCTCCCAACCCCGCGAACCGCGCGAACTCATCGGTTGCCCCTGGTGGCGTGGCCCGCGACGTTCGTCCCCGCCGGGCGCGAACTGGTGCGCTCGAACCACGAATCGTGATGGGTGGCACGTAGTGGTAAGTCCGGCACCGACCCCGGCCACCGCCGGTCACGACAAGATACTCGAGGGCGACCAGGCGGTCGGTGGCGTCGCGCACCTGCGAGTCCGACCATCCGAGAGCCTCGCGCAGCTCTCGGCGAGTGAGGCCGACTTCGAAGGGCTCGCAGTGGAGCACCGCGGCCCGGGCCGTGGCCTGATCGACGAGTGCGTGGAGGAGTCGCGCCGCCTGAGGGGCGAGGTGATCGCTGTCGTGCACAATGACGCGGTTGGCGAGCTCGAGTCCGCGCGCGACGTCGTCGTCGCTCGCGAGCAGGTACGTGACCACGACGTCGCCAACGGTGACCGTCTGGCGATCGCGTTGGTGCTGGTGCAGCACGGCGAGCGCCGCGATGATCCAAAGAAGCTTGGCGTGATCTCGGCGGTAGCGCGTCGCCGTCGCCGGGATGTGACTCGCCAGCTCGGGGATCACCACCGGCAGGGGCGCCAGGAGACGCTGAGCGTTGGCGTGGCGTTGGCGCACCGCATCGCGCGTGGTGCGCGCCACGAGTCCCTCGAGGGTGGCGCCGCGTCGTTGGGCACTGACGATGGCCTCGGTCTGAGCCGCGCTCTCGTCGACGCCCAGCACCACGAGGCGGTTCTCCAACTCCGGGTCAATCTCCGTGGACGTCGTGGTCATCACGAGGGCGACCGGTCCGGCGACCTCGTAGTGGGTTGTGGCGAGGCGCCCGCTGGCGCGGTCCTTGCCGGTGGTGGCGATTGAGAGACGGCCCTCGGAGACCAACAGCTTCAGCGCGTAGGCGGCGCGAGAGGCGCCCCGCTCCTCGGCGACCGAGAGCACCTTGCGCGACAGGTCGCCGCTGCCGAGGTAGTAGAGCGCCTGGGATGTGATCGCCGAGAGGGTCACCAGATCCTCGGGCGGGACCAGCGAGCACACCGCGTCGGTCAGAGTGGACTTGCCCGCCGCCGACGACGACTGGACCACCACTCCGAAGGGCCGCTCGCAGAGTCGCGAGATCGTCGCCAGGAAGCAGACCAGCAGATTGGTTGTCTCGCCCACCACCCCGAGCGCGCCCAGGTCGTCGACTACGCGCCCCAGCAGCTCCCGATCGCACAGCATCGCCATCGCCTGGGCTCGTTCAGCGTCGCTCATCTCGAGGGTCGGGCTCTTCTGAACCGCGGCGTCGTCGCGACACTGCTCGGCCACGACGATGACGCCGGCGAACTCGGCGAATAGGGCGTCTCGATCGCACCGCAGCTCCGACGCGGCCGCCTGCACGAACGCGGCCCGCTGGCGCGCGACGTAGAGGTCGAGCGTGTCCAGGTGGAATCGGCCGCTGGCTCTCGCGGTCACTGACAGTGCTACTCGCAGGAGGTCGCCCTCGGCGTTCGACCGGTTCCCGGCGCCGCGGATCCGCCACGATCGGTGCGGAGAGTGCACGAACACCTCATCGCGGCCGTCGTTGCGAACGATCTCCAGCGATGGTCCCGGGCTCTCACCCTGAGCGCCCGCCGGTGCGTCAGTGGACATCTCCATCGACGCCGGAGTCCCTTTGTGATCGTCGAGCAACGCGGCGAGCGCGTCGGCTCGATCGGGGGCCGACGCCAGGGTGCGGACCAGGTCCACGTCGCTCGCGATTGCGGCGACCGAGGCTCCGAGCGCGCGTAGTGGGGCGACAATCGCTTCGCCGCCTCGTCCGAGCACTACGAGCTCGCGGCCTCTCCGAGTCAAGGCCGACAGATCCTCAGGCGAAAATCCCCTCCTTCGACCGGGGGCAGCCACGGCGTGCCGCCCCGCTCCGATAAGAACCAGGGCATCGGTGATCGACGGCACCACGAGAAGAGGACCCTCGTCTTCGCCCTCGGCGTCGCCGAAGACACCGCCGGACAGCCCGTCAGCCCAGATGACTAAGCGTGTGCGATCGGTGCGACGGGCAAAGGGGCCGACTACCATCCCCGAACCGTCGATGACCGGCACAATCACGCACCCGCGCATTGCCTCGTGGCCTGAATCGCGCAGCACGCCGAGGACAGTCAGTCGACTGCGCAGCACGAATCCCGCCTTCCAACGCCGATCGGGTAGTCGCAGCCCCAGCGTTCGATCAGACAGCCCGATGCGCAGTCGCGTGGCGTCGACGACCGACAGCCCCAGCGAGGCCAGAATGAGATCGCGATCATCGGTGGCCATGAGACGTTCGTGCCAGTGGCTCACCACTGCGTCCAGCAGCGCGTCGTCAGAGGACTCGGAATCAAGCTCTAAGGGCGCCACATCGATCGCAACGGCCCTCGCCTTCATCGATGCGCCCAAGGTCCGACCTCACTCGTCACGCCAATCCCCTCTCTGGTCGTGTCGTTTAGCGTAGCAAATCTCATTGTCTTACACCATACATAATGAAACAACTAAATCGACGCACAACGGTGTCGACAGGTAGGGTGGACGTCAAGAAAGTGAAAGGGGCGGGATGGGCGACGACGTTCGCGGAGAGGACGTTGACCTCCCGATCGGCTTCGATCTGAACACCTTGCGCCGCGAGCTGCTGGGGACCCTGGCGGTCGTCGAGAAGCTCGAGAACGACCTTCAGGGTGCGATCGCCAGCCTGCCCGACGATCCCGAGGGCGTCGCCGAGGTTGTCATGAGCCGCTTCCGGGAGATCGAGGCGGTCTCGAACTACGCGGGACGCCTCTTCGCGATCTTCGCGCACCGCCAGCTGGGCGTCAGTCTCGCGCGGCTCTCCCACAACATCACCCCTTCAGCAATGCGCCGCAGGATCATGATCGACGAGCGCGAGGGGCTCGAGCGCCCCGAGCGTTTCGAGTTCGACCGCGACGCCGACGCCGCGGGCCCGGGACTGACGCACTACGAAATCCTGTGTCGCGAGTCGGCGCTGCACCCCTGGCCGGCCCGCGTGCCGCTGCCGTCACGGCGCGAGCGCCAGCGCAGGAAGAACCCCGATTATCATCCCGAGGCGCGCGAGATCTATCGGGCCGACTCCTATCGCGAGCTCCTCGAAAGCCACCCCGAGATAAGGACGGAGCACCCGTTCGGCCGACCCGGAACGCCCGAACCATCGGTGCCCGATCCGCGCGACGACCCGGCGCAGAACACCGTGGTCCGCCTGGCGCCGCGCCAGCGGTAAGTAGTCTGCGTTCTCGCGTGACTGTCCTCGCCCACCGGTTCAAGACTCTCCAGTTGTCACATTGAGTGGCGGCCCGGCACCTTGCTCGACGGCGGTCACGTTGCGTTGTCATCGGGCTCCTCATGAGGGAGCGAGATGATCGTCCCCTATAGAAGTAGCCACCCGAAAGCGGCCCTTTCGAACACAAACTTTGGGAGAAGTCCCAAGTTTCTTTGTGAGCCCCTTAATTTCAACGACTTTGAGAATCACCCAGTGAGCCCGATCGGACGCCGCGGCGCTTCGCGCCCGTCGTCCAAAGGCCAGAGGACATGATCAGAAGCGATCCCTCAGGACATGAATCTGTTGAACTCTTCTTTACGAGATCAAGTAATAACAATTCACTTGTTTCGGAATGGCGGTGGAATTAGAGAGTTGGGCCACCTGAACCAAACAATCGACGCGACGCACATCACCGCTAACCAGAGAGTTATGACACTCACGTACTCGCCGACGATCACGATGACGCGAATCAAGCCATGACGATGACGTATTCCGATTCCATCGAGGATTTCGAAGAGAGTTCCACTGGCAAACGCTAAAGCAACTATTGGAGATCCAATAGCTAATCCGAAGAGCAATTTGTTATTGGATTCAAGACGACTCATGTGATCGGCGTCAACTGAACCATGCCAAATTCGATACGAACGACGTGCGGCCAATAAGGTAACGGTGAGTGAGACAACAATTGCTATGCCGAATTTACTCATTAGTGACTTCCTGTTCCCAACTGCGCGTTCACTACTTTGTCGGAACGACGCTCCAAACGACATGCTCTGCGATGCTGCCTAGGATTCCACCACCAATTGCACAACCCGCGTCGACAATGGGTCCGCTTTCTGAGCAAGCCTCCGCGCCAAGTGCTGCTCCTCCAATTGTCGCCGCAATTGACGAACTGGCATCTGCGGCAGCGTAGACATCCGTGGTGTGTCTGTCGTGAACATCAACAAAGATCGTTCCTGCTGCAACGGCGATGGTTGCCGCGACGCTTACCTTTCCGGCCACAGAGCTCGCGTCCTCTATGATCACGTAGGAAACTCCGCCCTTCACTACGGTCGACACTTTCCCGTGTCCCGATGCAACCGCATTCAGAAGCTTCTTGGTCGCATCACCTATCGTCCCGACAAGAGCAAGCGAGTTCAATGCAGAGCGAAGCTGGATCTGTGCTGATGCGGGAGTGTTCCGCAACTGTTCTTCCGCGATGGGACCGAAGAGTCCCGCGGACAGACCCAGAGGATCGGTCGCATTCAGAGGGTTGTCGTTGACGTACACATACGGCTGGCCCGTCTCATCGACCGCCGCGTCGATCGAGAGGAACTGGTCGGTTGCCGAGTCGTAGTACCGGTTGACCAGA
>JBOGFU010000030.1:0-2229 GCA_050743545.1 Acidimicrobiales bacterium
GCGCCACGGGCGCCTGGCCGCGCTCGACGTCGCGAGCGGCGCGGTCGCGGTGGTGTCGCTGGGCGAGTACGTCACCCAGAGCACGGAGCGCGCCCCCGCGGGACACGACGTCAAGCCCCTCTACCGCTACGCCGACGAGCACGGCGTCGACCTCGCCGAGCCGGCCGACGACACGTCGATCATGGCGTTTTTGGTGGACGCGACGAGCGGGCGCTACTCGCTCGCCGACGTCGCCGAGCGGTTCCTCGGCGAGGCGACCGCGCCCGACGCGCCCACGCTGCTCGACGAGCTCGCGGGCGACGACGTGCTGGTCGCCGAGGCGCAGCTGATCGCGCGGCTGCGCGCGACGCTGCGCGACCAGGTCACCCACTGGGAGCTCACCACCGTCTACGAGCAGATCGAGCTGCCCCTGGTCAAGGTCCTCGGGCGGATGGAGGCGCGCGGGGTCTGCGTCGACGTCGCGCTGCTGCGCACGATCTCCGCGGAGTTCGCCGCCGAGGCCCAGCGCCTCGACGCCGAGATCCAGGCCGACGCGGGCCACGAGTTCAAGGTCAACTCCTCGGCCCAGCTCCAGGTCGTGCTCTTCGACGAGCTCGGCCTGCCCCACGGCAAGAAGATCAAGACCGGCTACTCGACCGACGCGACGACCCTCGAGGCCATCGTCGACGCCCACCCGATCGTGGCCAAGGTCCTGCGCTACCGCGAGGTGGAGAAGCTGCGCTCCACCTACGGCGCCAACCTCATCGACGCGGTGCAGTCCGACGGCAAGATCCACGCGACCTTCGCCCAGACCGTCGCGCGCACCGGGCGGCTCTCCTCGGACAGCCCCAACCTGCACAACATCCCCGTGCGCACCGCCGAGGGCCGGCGCCTGCGCTACGCGTTCACCCCGAGCCCGGGCTGGCTGCTGTGCGTCGCGGACTACAACCAGATCGAGCTGCGCATCCTCGCGCACCTCAGCCAGGACCCCGGGCTCCTCGCCGCGTTCGCCGGGCACGAGGACGTCCACCGCTCGATCGCCGCGAGCGTCTTTGGCGTCGACGTCGCCGACGTCACCCCCGAGCAGCGTGAGCAGGCCAAGGCCGTCTCCTACGGGCTCGCCTACGGGATGGAGGCCTTCGGGCTGAGCCAGCGCCTCGGGATCCCCGTCGCCACCGCGCGCGAGGTGATGGACCGCTACTTCGCGGGCTTCCCGTCGCTGCGCGCCTACATGGACGCGACCCTGACCCAGGTGCGCAACCAGGGATTTTCGCGCACCGAGTTCGGCCGGATCCGTCCCTTCCCCGACCTCGCCACGGCGTCGGGCCCCGCGCGCCAGGCCGCCGAGCGCCAGGCGATGAACGCGGGGATCCAGGGGCTCGCCGCCGACGTGTTCAAGTCCGCGCTCGTGCGGCTCGACCGCGACCTGCGCGGCGCGGGGCTCGCGGCGCGCCTCATCCTCCAGGTTCACGACGAGGTCCTCGTCGAGGCGCCCCCCGAGGAGCAGACGCGCGTCGAGGCGATCGTCATCGACGCGTTGACCCACGCCGCGCGACTCAGCGTGCCCCTCGAGGTCTCGCTCGCGTGGGGCGAGAACTGGGCGGCGGCCAAGGGCTGAGGGGCCCGCTGCTAGGCTCGTCCCCCTGGGCCGGCACCGGACGGCCCAGCCCTATTGCCTAGGCGACCCCGGTGTGGTCACAAGGTTTTACGCATGTCGGACGGCCTCAGCCTCCTTTCCCCCCAGCCCATGGGCACCTTTGACGAGCAGGGCAACTACCTCCCGCGCGTCGTCACCGAAGACAACATGGTCGGCACCGACCTCGCGACGCTGGTCGGCGAGAGCGTGCTCGAGTTCGAAGACGGCGACCTCGTCACCGGCACCGTGGTCAAGATCGACCACGACGAGGTGCTCCTCGACATCGGCTTTAAGTCCGAGGGCGTCATCCCCGCGCGCGAGCTCTCGATCCGCAACGACGCCGACCCCAGCGAGATCGTCTCGCTGGGCGAGCGCGTCGAGTGCCTGGTCCTGCAGAAAGAGGACAAGGAGGGACGCCTCGTCTTATCGAAGAAGCGCGCCCAGTACGAGAAGGCCTGGAGCAACATCGAAGAACTGAAGAACCGCGACGAGGTCGTGAAGGGCGTGGTCATCGAGGTCGTCAAGGGCGGACTCATCGTCGACATCGGACTTCGCGGGTTCCTGCCCGCCTCGCTCGTCGAGCTGCGCCGCGTACGCGAGCTGCAGCCCTACAT
>JBOGFU010000031.1:0-6350 GCA_050743545.1 Acidimicrobiales bacterium
CATCGAGGTTGGCGAACGAAAAACGCTCCGGGCTCTTGGACCGTGCAGGCAACGGTCGACTCCTCCCAGGTGGGTGGCGGGCAGTGGACGAGACGGCGGTGCGGGTGGGCGAACCCGCAGATCGACAGGGACGGGACCTCGACGACGGACAGGGACGGACGGGGACGGCGGAACAGCGGGGCGCTACACAGGACGGACGACGATTAAGCCTGCGCCGCGGGCACAGCGGCGCGCGTCATCGAGCCGGAATCGGCAGGGATGGCGCGAAGAAAGGGGCACGGCAACCGCACAGCATACGCGCGGGCGCGAAATATAGCAACCCCCGTCCCACTGCCACGGACAGGGTACGGACGCTCCGAAGTGCCGTCAAGCACCTCGCGCCCGCACCCCGCCGGGCTACTTGACCTCGACGGTGGCCCCGGCCTCCTCGAGCTGGGCCTTGGCCTTGTCGGCGTCGGCCTTCGAGACGTGCTCGAGCACGGGCTTGGGCGCCGAGTCGACCAGGTCCTTGGCCTCTTTGAGGCCCAGGCTGGTGAGCGCCCGAACCTCTTTGATGACCTGGATCTTCTTGTCGCCCGCGGCGGTCAGCACCACGTCGAACTCGGACTTCTCCTCCTCGCCGCCGCCGGCGTCGCCGCCACCGGCCGCCGGGGCCGCCGCCACCGCTACCGGTGCGGCCGCGGTCACGCCGAACTTCTCCTCGAACTCCTTGAGGAGCTCGGAGAGTTCGATGACCGACAGCGCGGCGATGCCGTCGAGGATCTGCTCCTTGGTGAGGGTGGCAGCCATGGTGGTTCCTTTCGTTACGACTGGTTACTCGGCCGGTTCGGCCTCGGCGGGTGCCTCGGCCTCGGGCGCGTCGGAGCTCTCCGACGCCTCGACCTCCGCGACCGGGGTCGCGGCGTCGTCGCTCGCTGCCGGGGCAGCTTCCTCGACCCCGGCCGGAGTCTCGGCGGCCGCGGGGACGTCGACCGGCGCGACACCGCCGCGCGAGTCGATCAGGGCCGCGAGGCCGTAGGCGAAGTTTTGGGGCACGGCCTTGATGAGGCCGGCCATGGTGCGCAGGGGCGAGGCGACGAGCCCCGCGAGCTGGGCGAGCAGCACGTCGCGGCTCGGCAGGTCGGCCAGCGCCGAGAGGTCCGACTTAGAGAGCGCCTTGCCGTCGAGGATCCCGCCCTTGACGATCAGCTTGGGCGCGGTCTTGGCGAAGTCGCGCAGCGCCTTGGCCACCGCCGAGACGTCGCCGTCGACGAAGGCGATCGCGGTGGGGCCTTCGAGCAGGGTGCCCATCGCCTCGGCCGGGGTGCCGGCAATCGCGCGGCGCACGAGGGTGTTCTTGAAGACCTTGTAGTCGGCGCCGATCGCGCGCAGCGCGCGGCGCAGGGTGGCGATTTCGGCCACGGTGAGGCCCCGGTACTCGGTGACGACCGCGGTGGCGGTGCGCGAGACGCGCGACGAGACCTCGTCGACCGTGGCGACCTTGTCGGGCCGGACCTTGCTCATGGCTCTCCTCACCGGACCCCGTCCGGAACGGGCCGGGACATCCGGGTCGAGCCGCGCGGTCTCCCGCTCGGGCCTAACCAGGCGGGCCCTTGAGCCCCTTAGGTGGTTACCCACACCGGATGTCTTCGGCGTTGCTGCTGGTACTGCGAGGTACGAATGCTAGCCGCGCGGGCGCGCGGGCGTCAAAGCTAGGCGCTGGTCAGGGCCTCGTCGGCCTCGCGCGCGTGGGCCGGGTCAATCTTGACGCCCGGGCCCATCGTCGAGCTGACCGTGACGCTGAGCAGGTAGCGACCCTTGGCGCTCGCGGGCTTGGCGCGCACGAGCTCGTCGATGACCGCGTGGACGTTGCGCGACAGGTCCTCGGCGCTGAAGCTCACCTTGCCCACGCGCAGCGCGACGTTGCCCACCTTGTCGGTGCGGAACTCGACGCGCCCACCCTTGAACTCGGTGACCGCGCGCGCGACGTCGGGGGTCACGGTGCCCGACTTGGGGTTGGGCATCAGCCCGCGCGGCCCGAGCACGCGCCCGAGCCCGCCGACCTGGCCCATCAGGTCGGGCGTGGCGATCGCCACGTCGAAGTCGAGGAACCCCCCGGCGACCCGGGCCACCAGGTCGTCGGCGCCGACCTCGTCGGCGCCCGCGTCGCGCGCGGCCTGGGCGGCCTCGCCCGCGGCGAAGACCGCCACGCGGTTGGTCTTGCCGGTGCCCGCGGGCAGCGAGATCGTGCCGCGCACGATCTGCTCGGCCTTGCGCGGGTCGACCCCGAGGCGAACCGCGAGCTCGACGGTCTCGTCGAACTTGGCGGTCGCGAGGGCCTTGACCTTGGCGACCGCCTCGGCGACGGAGAGGAGCTCCTCGCGGTCGACCTGGGACAGCGCGTTCGAGTAGTTCTTGCCGTGCTTCATGACCCTCCTAGCCCGCGACCGTGATGCCCATGGAGCGCGCGGTGCCCGCGACCTGGAGCTTGGCCATCTCCAGGTCGTCGGTGTTGAGGTCCTTGAGCTTGGTCTTGGCGATCTCTTCGACTTGGTCCATGGTCACCGACGCGACCGTCTCTCGACCCGCGAGGTGGGCGCCCTTGTCGACCCCGGCGGCCTGGCGCAGCAGCACCGGCGTGGGCGGGGTCTTCAAGATGAAGGTGAAGGTGCGGTCCTCGTAGATCGAGATCTCGACTGGGATGACCGTGCCGCGCATCGACTCGGTCGCCGCGTTGTACTGCTTGCAGAACTCCATGGTCTGCACGCCGTGGGGCCCAAGCGCGGTGCCGACCGGCGGCGCGGGCGTGGCGCTGCCCGCCTCGAGCTGGATCTTGACGACCGCGGTGATCTTCTTGGCCATTTACTCTCCTTTAGAGCTTCGTGACCTGCACGAAGTCGAGCTCGACCGGGGTCTCACGCCCGAAGATGTCGACGAGCACCTTCACCTTGAGCTGGTCCTCGTTGATCTCGGCGACGTGGCCGGAGAAGGTCGCGAACGGACCGGTCTTGATCTGGACGGTGTCGTTGACCTCGAACTCGTGGGTCGGCATCCGGCGCTTGATGACCGGCTGCTCGACGCCCTCGACGTGCGGGCGGATGATGTTGTCGACCTCGCGGCGAGTGAGCGCGGTGGGGCGGGTCTTCTCCGCGCCGACGAACCCCGTGACCCCGGGGGTCGAGCCGATCACGTAGAAGATCTCGGGGTCGGGCTCGCAGCGCACGAGCAGGTAGCTCGGGAACATCCGCTTGGAGACCGTCGCCTTTTTGCCGCCCTTGAACTCGGTCACGTCCTCTTCGGGCATGTAGATCTCGTAGATCTGCTCGGCGAGCTCGCGGCTCTTGATGATGTTGTTGAGCGCACCGATGACCTTCTGCTCGTGGCCGGCGAAGGTGTGCACGATGTACCAGCGCCCGGGGCGGTCGAACGCGGACTCGACGACGGGCTCGTCGAGGATCTCGACGTCGAGGACCTCGTCGCTCAGGTCGGTGTCGGGGGTGGTCTCGAGGTCGCTCATGGCTACTTGTGGAAGAGGAAGGTGACGAACTTGGAGAAGCCGTAGCCGAGCCCGAAGATCAGCGACGTCATGAAGATGAGCACGACCAGGACGATCGTCGTGTAGTTGATGACCTCGGGGCGCGTGGGCCACGCGACCTGGCGCATCTCCTCGCGAACCTCGCGAAAGAACGCGCGCGGGCGGGTGCGCTGGGAGCGCCGACGCTGGACGTCCTCGACGGTCGTCGCGCGACGCGAGGTGGCGGCGCCGTCGGCCCCCATCTGGCCCTGTCGCTGCATCATGCGCTTCTGTTCGCGGTTCATCTCACGTCTCTGGTTGTTCCACCGGCGGAGCAGGGCAGGAGGGACTCGAACCCCCAACCCCCGGTTTTGGAGACCGGTGCTCTACCAATTGAGCCACTGCCCTCTGCAACCCCACCACGGGGCCGTCGGGAGCGACCAGCCTACCACCTAGGGCCCGACGGGCCCCTAGCGGGTCTCCTTGTGCAGGGTGTGGCGACGGTCGAAGCGGCAGTACTTGGACATCTCGATGCGCTCGCGGTCGTTGACCTTGGACTTCATCGTGATGTAGTTGCGCCGCTTGCAGCTCTCGCAGGCCAGGGTGACCTGGACTCGCTTCTCGTTCTTGGCCATGACATCTTCTCCTCTAACCGGCCCGGGGCCCGGGCCGGGCTGCCTGGTAGCGGCGGCGGGAGTCGAACCCGCGACACCACGATTATGAGCCGTGTGCTCTAACCACCTGAGCTACGCCGCCTGGCGAGCCCTCTGTCGGGATTGAACCGACGACCCCTTCCTTACCATGGAAGTGCTCTACCACTGAGCTAAGAGGGCACCGCGCCCACTGGCGCGAGGCGCAAGTCTACTGCGCTCGCCCCGAGGCGGCCAACCCCCTCTTCTATCCTGAACGGGGTGAAGACGCGCCTCGTCGAGGAGAACGACGCGCCCGCGCTCCTCGCGATCTACAACCCCGAGGTCACCGAGACGACCAACACCTTCGACCTCGTCGCGCGCACCCTCGCCGAGCAGGTCGAGTGGATCCGGGCCCACCAGGCCGCCCACCCCTGCCTCGTCGCGGTGGGCGACGACCACCTCGGTGAGGTGGGCGCGCGCGGCGAGCGCGTCCTCGGCTTCGCCGTGGTCTCGCCCTTTCGCAACCGCCCGGCCTACGCGACCACGGTGGAGAACAGCGTCTACGTCGCGCGCGCGGCGCGCGGGCGCGGGGTCGGCGAGGTCCTGCTGCGCGAGCTCATCGCCGCGGCCGGGTCGCTGGGCTTTCACTCGCTCGTCGCGCGCATCGTCGGGGAGAACGAGGGCTCGATTCGCCTCCACGAGAAGTGCGGGTTCACCCTCGTGGGCACCGAGATCGAGGTCGGGCGCAAGCACGGCGTGTGGCTCGACGTCGTCGAGTACCAGTTCGTCGTCGGACGCTAGACCTCGACGGCGACCGGCTGCTCGGGCCAGCTCCACTGGGTCCAGCGCCCCATCGGCAGCAACATGACCCCGCCCAGCAGCGCGACGGCGACCGCGATGAGCAGCGGGTTGGAGTGAACCAGCCCCGCGAGGAGCTGGCGACCGCCGGGGATGCCGATGAAGGGCCCGGTGATCGACAGCGCGAGCAGCCAGAAGTGCTCGCGCCCGCGGTAGCTCGCGGCGAGGAGCACCAGCCCCCACGCGAGGTACCACGGCTGGACGACCGGTCCGAGCTCGACGAGCAGGATCATGGTCACCCCCAGCGAGCGCACCCAGCCGCGCCGGGTCGCGTTCCAGAGCAGCCACACCGCGAGGACCGCGAAGACCAGGAAGCCGCACAGGCGCGTCACCGACAGCACCGTCGCGGTCGACGTCGACGACCCCAGCGAGTGGAGCAGGTTGGACAGGGCGAGGCCCACGCCGGTCGCGGGCGCGGCCCACGAGCGCACCGTGCCGTTGGAGAGCAGGTTGCGCACCCAGCCGAAGTTGAACCCCGCGAGCAGCGTCCACAGCCCCAACGTCGCTGCCGCCGCCGCGGCGGCGACCGCGATCGGGCGCGCGCGCTCGCGCACGCTCGCCCCGGGGGGGTGCCAGGTCCAGGCGACGTAGATGACCCCGAGAGCGGCGGGGGCCTTGATGGCGGCCGCGCAGGAGCACACGACGAGGGCCAAGACCGGATGTCGTCGCAGGTAGACGACGAGGCCGAGCACGAGCACCCCGGCCATGATCCCGTCGTTGTGGGCGCCGCCCACGATCGTGAGCAGCACGAGCGGGTTCATCGCGGCGAGCACGAAGGCCTCGCCGGGGTCGCGACCGAGCGAGCGAGCGAGCGTCGCGACGCCGTAGCCGATGAGCGCGACGGCCACGACCTCGAGGAGTCGCAGCCCGACGACGGTGGCCAGCTGATGGTGGTCGGTCACGCGCGCGATCGACCCCGCGAGGAAGAGGAAGAGCGGCCCGTAGGGCGCGGGGGTGTTCCACCACAGCGGGTCGACCGGGTTGACGTAGGGGCTCGACCCGAGCGAGAACGGTCCGAGGATGTAGGGGTCGAGGTGGTGGCTGGTCATCTCGCCCTGGGCGGCGTAGCTGAACACGTCGCGGCTGAAGAGCGGGGGCGCGATGATCATGGGGATCGCCCACAGCGCGCAGATCCACCACAGGCTGCGCATCGGCGCGCCGGCGTGGAGCTTCATCACCTCGGCCAGGCGCAGCCAGACCCTCATGAGCAGCAGCAGCCCGCCGTAGACCATCACGATCGACAGCAGGTACTTGGTCTCGCTCGGCGTCCCCGAGAAGCTCGACGACGGCTCGCCGAAGAACCACGTCGACGTCATGTTGAGCTTGAAGGGCGAGTTGGTGAACGAGCAGCCGCCCAGGATGAGGAC
>JBOGFU010000032.1:0-11188 GCA_050743545.1 Acidimicrobiales bacterium
GACTCAGAGAGCGCGCCGATCGACTGGAAGCCCTGGTTGTCGAGGAGCACGACGATGACCTTGACGCCCTCGGCGACGCAGGTCACGACCTAGGAGCTCATCATGAGGTAGGAGCCGTCGCCGACCATCACGAAGACCTCGCGCGTGGGGTCGGCGAGCTTGACCCCGAGCCCCGCGGCGATTTCGTAGCCCATGGTCGAGTACGCGTATTCGACGTGGTAGCCCTTCGGGTCGCGCGCGCGCCAGAGCTTGTGCAGGTCGCCGGGCAGGCTCCCCGCGGCGGCGACCACGACGTCGCGCTAGTGGCTCTCGGCCTCGACCGCGCCGATGACCTGGCGCTGGGCGAGGGGTGGGCCGTGGGGAGTCGAGTACGCGGCGTCGACCGCGAGGCTCCACCGCGCGGCGAGGTCTCGGTAGAAGCGCTCGTAGGCGTCGTTGACGCGCCAGCCGTCGAGTCGCTGAGCGAGCGCCTCGATGAGCGAGCGCGCGTCGGCGACGATCGGCGCCCCCGACAGCTTGGTCGTGTCGAAGGGAGTGACGTTGACGTTGACGAATGTCACGTCGGGGTCCTGGAACGCGGAGTACGACGCGGTGGTGAAGTCGCTCCAGCGCGTGCCGATACCGATAACCAGATCGGCCGAGCGCGCGACGTCGTTGGCGCAGGTGGTGCCCGTCGCGCCCATCGCGCCCAGGCTCGCAGAGTGGTCAAAGCGCAGCGAGCCCTTGCCGGCTTGGGTCTCGGCGACCGGCACGCCGGTCGCGAGAGAGAACTCCGCGAGCGCCGACGTCGCGCCGGAGTAGATCACGCCGCCGCCCGCGACGATGAGTGGCCGCGACGACGCGCGCAGCGCGCCGGCGAGGGAGTCGACGTCGCGCGGCTCGGGGGGTGGGCGTCGGATCGACCAGACCCGCGGCGCGACGAAGTCGTCGTCAAAGTCGAAGGCCTCGGTCTGCACGTCCTCGGGCAGGCAGACCGTGACCGCGCCGGTCTCGGCCGGGTCGGTGAGTACCCGCATCGCGTGCAGTAGCGCGGAGGCGAGCTGCTCGGGGCGCCAGACCCGGTCGAAGTAGCGCGACACGGGGCGCAGGCAGTCGTTGACCGACATGTCGAGGCTCGCGGGGTCCTCGAGCTCCTGGAGGACCGGGTTGGCGCGTCGAGTGGCGAAGACGTCGCCGGGCAGGAGCAGCACGGGAATGCGGTTGGTCGTCGCGACCGCGGCGCCCGTCACCATGTTGGTCGCCCCCGGTCCGATGGAGGTCGTGCACGCGAACGCGCGGGTGCGGTCCGACATGCGCGCGAAGCCCACCGCGGCGTGGACCATCGCCTGCTCGTTGCGGGCCTGGTAGTAGCGCAGGTCGTCGCCGGCCTCCACCAGCGCCTGGCCGACCCCGGCGACGTTGCCGTGGCCGAAGATGCCGAAGCAGCCCGCGAAGAAGCGGTGGCGTGTCCCGTCTCGCTCGACCTCCTGGGCGACGAGGAAGCGCACCAGCGCCTGGGCGACCGTGGCCCTCACGTCGCGCGCCTCTCAGTGGTCATCGGCAGCCTCGGGTCGACCGGCTCTGCGCTCCACGAGTCGCGGATCCACGCGTGCGCCGGGTCGTCACAGAATGCCATGGTGCGTGGGGTGGCCGCGCCGCCCAGCACGTTGAGGAAGTAGAGGTCGTAGCCGGGCGCGGCCATCGTCGGGCCGTGATAGCCGAAGGGGATGAGGATGGTGTCGCCCGTCGAGACCTCGGCCAGCACGTCGATCTGGCGCTCCGGGCCCGAGGAGTAGACGCGCTGGTAGCCCCCCGGGCCGGGCTCCCCGGGGCCCGCGCCCCCGCGGATCTCGAAGTAGTAGATCTCCTCTAGCTTCGCCTCGCCGGGGCGCTCCTCGTCGTGCTTGTGCGGCGGGTACGACGCCCAGTTGCCGCCGGGCACGAGGACCTCCACCGAGATGAGACGGTCGGTCTCGAAGCCGTCGGGGGAGGCGAAGTTGTTGGCCTGACGGCTCGAGGAGCCCGTGCCGCGCAGCTCGACCGGGACGTCGCCCGCCGGGCCGTATCGCGCGGGGAGGCGACGGCGCGCGACGGTCCCCGGGAGCGCGACGCGAGCACCCGCGTCGCTCGTGATCGTCGCGGTCGCGTCGCGCGGGAGGTACGCGAAGTCACTCACGCGGCTGAACACGCTCTCGCGTCCCTCGAGCTCGAAGGTCGCGTCGTCGCACGTCACCCGGGCCGACCCGGCGAGGGGCAGCACGATCCACTCGGACTCGCCGGTGGCGAAGGAGTACGCGCGCCCGGGGCTCAGCGTGACCACGCGCAGCGAGCAGTAGTCCCAGTCGGCCGCGCCCGGCGAGATGTCGACCGACACGCCGCTGGGGTCGGGTGGGCACGCCGGCTGGTAGGGCGCGGCCCTCACAGCAGGCTGGCCGCGGTCTTGACTGCGGCGGCGACGTCGTCGCCACGCGGGTAGAGCAGGTTGCGCCCCACGACCAGCCCGCGCACGCCCGGCAGGGCTAGGGCTCGCTCCCAGCTCGCGAACATCGCGTCGGGGTCGTCGCTGCGCGCGCCCCCGAGCAGCAGCAGGGGCAGCGTCGTGGCGTCGGCGACGCGCGTCATGTCCTCGAGCACGGGCACCTTGAGCCAGGTGAAGGCCGACGTCGCTCCGAGCGCCGAGGCGATGGCCATCGAGCGAATCACCGCCTCGACCGACAGGTCGCTCGACACCCGACCATCAATCCGCCGGCTCATGAAGGGCTCGACCATGGCGACGCGACGCGCGGCGGCGAGCGCACTGATCGCGCCCGCGCACGCGCTCAGCGTGTTGGCGGTACCCGGATCGTCCAGGTTGATACGCAGCAGCATCTTTCCGCCGTCGAGTCGCGACGCGACGATCGACTCGGGGGTGTACCCGGTGAAGCGGTCGTCCATCTCGAAGACCGCGCCGGCCAACCCGCCGCGATTCATCGACCCGAAGACGACCTTGCCGTCGAGTGCGCCCAGCAGCAGGAGGTCCTCGATGATGTCGGTGCTCGCGAGCACGCCGTCGACCCCGGGAACCTCCAGCGCGGTCGTCAGCCGATCGAGGAGGTCGAGTCGGTTGGCCATGGCGGTGCGGTCCGAGCCGACGTCGATGACGCCGCGCGCGGCGTGATCGGCGGCGAGGATGAGCAACTGACGCGAGTCGTCGAGCGACGAGCGCACCTCGCGGCGTTCGGCGGCGCGAGCCACCTCCGCGGGAGAGGTGTAGCGAGTTGCGTTGAGTCGGCTCCGCAGGTCGTCATTCACGGTTGGCTCCTTGGAGAAGGTCGTTGACCTCGTCGGTGGTGGGCATCGCCGCCGAGCAGGCGAGTCGCGACGCGACGATTGCGCCGGCGGCGTTGGCGAAGTGAAGGGTGTCGGTGAGAGCCCACCCGGCGAGCAGTCCGTGGCACAGCGCGCCCCCGAAGGCGTCCCCCGCTCCGAGGCCGTTCACGACCTCGACCGCGACGGGCGGCGACTCGACGCGCTCGTCATGGGTCTTGGCGAGTACCCCCCCCGGGCCGAGCTTGACGACCGCGAGCTCGAGGCCGAGGTCGAGCAACGAGTCGGCGGCGTCGTCGGGGTCCCTCAACCCCGTCGCCACGTCAACCTCGTCGATGTTGCCGACCGCCACGGTCGCGAGGCTGAGCGCCGCGCGCGCGGCGTCGCGCGCGTCGGCCGGCGACGACCAGAAGCTGGGTCGGTAATCGAGGTCGAGCACCGTGACGGCTCGCCGCTCGCGCGCGCCCAACGCGGCCATCGTGGCGGTGCGACTCGGCTCGGCGGAGAGCCCGCTCACCGTGGCCCAAAAGAGTCGTGCCGCCGCAATCGCGGCCAGGTCCAGCTCCTCGGGGTGTATCTCAAGGTCCGGCGCCTTGGGGGCTCGGTAGAAGTAGATGGGGAAGTGGTCGGGTGGGAAGGTCTCGCAGAAGGTGACCGGCGTCTGAAAGCCCACGACGTCGCTGACGAAGCGGTCGTCGACCCCAAAGCCGCGCAGCGCGGCGTGGACGTAGGCACCAAAGGGGTCGGGTCCGGTGCGCGTGATGACCGCCGATCGCTCGCCGAGCCGCGCCGCCGCGACCGCGACGTTGGTCGGGCTTCCCCCGAGGAACTTGTCGAAGTGTTCGACGTCGACGATGGACCCGGGGGTCGTGGGATAGAAGTCGACCCCCACGCGCCCGATGGTCAGGACGTCAAAGCCCGAGGGGTCGCTCACCTCGTCCGCCTCGCGCGCGAACGTGACGCGTCGCGCGTGGGGCGCGTCAGACCCACTCCCGACGTCATATGTCCGGACAATAGCACTTCGGCCTCGCTTTCGGTATAGGCTTTCGGCCACCGCGCCACCAAGGACCGCTATGCCTCGACCCGCTGGACCGGCCTACAACCCCGCGGGGACGGTCGTGCTCGACCGCGCGAGCCCGGTGCCGCTGTACTTCCAGTTGGCCCAGTACGTCGAGAACGAAATCCGCACGGGTTCGCTGAATTCGGGGGACCGACTCGAGAACGAGGTGAAGATCGCCGAGGACCTCGGCCTCTCACGCCCGACGGTCCGCGCGGCGTTTAGCTACCTCGTCGACCGTGGTCTCGTGTTGCGTCGACGAGGGCAGGGCACGATCGTCACCAAGGACAAGGTCAGCCGCTCGGTCAAGCTCACCAGCCTCTTCGACGACCTCGCCGACGCCGGCAAGCGGCCCGCGACTCGGGTCCTGCACAACGAAGTGGTCATGGCGTCTGACCTGGTCAAAGGGGCTTTAGGGCTCGACGGGGGCCAGATGGTGCTCTATCTCGAACGCCTGCGACTCGGCGAGGGCGAGCCGATTGCGTTGATGCACAACTTCATCCCCACGTCCCTCGTCACGCTCAGCAACGACATGCTCGAAGACCACGGGCTCTACGAGCTGCTGCGCGCGAGCGGGGTCTACCCCGCGCGCGCGACGCAGCGGATATCGGCGAAGAACGCATCGGCGACCGAGGCCCGACTCCTCGACGAGCCCCGCGGCACCGCGCTCGTCACCATGGAGCGCACGACCTACGACGATCGGGGTCGAGCGATCGAGTTCGCCCAGCACGTCTACCGCGCGTCGCGCTATTCGCTGACCAGCACGGTGACCACCGACGACCCCGATCGCCGGGTCGGTGCACTTTGATAGCAGTTATTGACAAAGAAACGGAACCGCGCTACGGTCCCCGGCAGTGCGCCATGGTGGCGGAGACGCCAGACTTTGCTGGTTGCGCCGTCGCGTGTTCGCCGCGGCGGGCGTGAGGGGGGACGTGGACGACGCTCGCTGCTCGCTCGACGCGGGGACGTCGTCGTGTCCGTCACCCCGTCGTCACGCGCCCGGGGGGCGTCGGTGAACGAGATTCGCTTCGAAGGCGTGTGGAAGTTCTTCGAGGGCAACCCCGTCGTCAGCGACCTCAACCTCGACATTCGCGAGGGTGAGTTCATCGTGTTGGTGGGTCCGTCGGGCTGCGGCAAGACGACGTCCCTGCGAATGCTCGCCGGGCTCGAGCGCCCGAGCCACGGGCGCATCTTCATCGGCGATCGTGACGTCACCGACGTGCCGACCGGCGAGCGCGACATCTCCATGGTCTTCCAGAGCTACGCGCTCTACCCGAACATGAACGTCTATCGAAACCTCGCCTTCGGGCCGCGCGTGCGCAAGGAGCCCAAGGCGAACCTCGCACAACGCATAAGCGAGGTCGCCGACCTCTTGCAGATCGGCCACCTGCTGAAGCGAGCCCCCGCGGCGCTGTCGGGCGGCCAGCGCCAGCGCGTCGCGCTCGGGCGAGCGCTCATTCGCGAGCCGCGCGTGTTCTTGATGGACGAGCCGCTCTCGAACCTCGACGCCGCGCTGCGCGTTCAGATGCGCGCCGAGCTGATTCGGCTCCACCATCGCCTGGAGGAGACCACGACCGTCTACGTGACCCACGACCAGGTCGAGGCGCTCACGATGGGCGACCGGGTCGCGGTGTTAAAGGACGGGATCCTGCTCCAGGTCGACGGCGCCAACGACCTCTTTGAGCACCCCGGCTCGGTGTTCGTCGGAGAGTTCATCGGCTCGCCGAAGATGAACGTCGTCGAGGGAGCGCTGACCTTCTCGGGCTCGACGGTCACCGTCGAGGCCCTCGGGGTCACGGCCGACGTGACCGACCACGTCGCCGGACGCCTGGCCGACGGCGCGGCGTCCGGTCCGGTGCTCGTGGGTATCCGGCCCCACGACCTGCACCAGGCCTTCGGCGCCGCCAACGAGAGCCCGCGCATCCCGGCGAGCGTCGACGTGAGCGAGCACACCGGGACCGAGGTCTTCGCCACGGTCGACGTCGGCGACCTCCACGTCATCGCGCGCCTGCCGCGTGCGCCGATCCCGGCGCCCGGCGACCGCGTGGAGCTCGCGTTCAACCGCGACGGCGTGCACCTCTTCGACCCGGAGTCCAAGCTCACCCTTCTTGGTCGCGAGCGTCAGCGCGAGCGCGTGGGCGCGTCGGTCGAGTCATCGCATTAACCGTTAATCAACAGAGAAAGGCAGTAGGGGGAACACATGATGAAACTAAAGAGGGCCAGGCTGTCGCGGGTGGTTGCCGCGTCGGCGTTTCTGGCGGCGTCGATGACGGCCGGGGTGTCGGCCAGCATGGCCTCCGCTGGGGCGTCGTCGAAGATCACCATCTCGGTGGCCTACGCCCACGACACCACCTTTGACACCGGCGCGCTGGCGACAAAGTGGTGGGGGGCGCTCAAGAAGGCGTTCCAGGCGAAGTACCCGAACGTCACGTTGAAGCTCGACCCGATCGCCGGTGGTGAGCCCGACTTCCTGACCAAGGTCGCGCTGCAGTACAAGCAGGCCAGCCCGCCGGACGTCGTGCAGTTCCCGTCGACCGAGATCGCGCTGTATCAGTCGTCGGGCTACTTGGCGAGCATGAACTCGTACCTCGCGGGCTCGGGCAGTTCGTGGTTCAGCCAGTTCCCGACGGTCATCCAGAACGAGGGCAAGATCGGTGGCCAGATCTACGCCGTGTCGTGCGGTGAGAACAACAACGGGATCTACTACGACAAGGCGATCCTGCAGGCGGCCGGCATCAAGCTGCCCTGGCAGCCCAAGACCTGGAATGACATCATCACCGCGGCCAAGGCCATCAAGGCCAAGGAGCCCACGAAGATCCCCCTGTGGGTCGACGCGGGCACCTCGGCGGGTCCGAACGGCGCCGGCTACGGGATTTTGAACCTGCTCGCCGGGTCGGACACCCCGACCATCCAGACGTCGTCGGGAAAGATGGTCGTGTCGTCCAAGGGCCTGCTCGAGACGCTGAACTTCTACCACACGGTCTTCGCCGACAAGCTCGGCGCGCCCACCTCGCAGCTCTTCAGCGAGAACAACGCGCCCAACATTCCGTCGGCTGACTTCAAGGCCGGGACGCTGGGCATCGCGGTGGCCGCCAACTTCATCGGCGGCAACTGGACCAAGCAGGTGAGCTTCCCGTACTGGCCGCAGGCCAGCACGGCGATGGGCATCGCCGGTCTGCCCAAGATCAATGGTGGCGGCTACGCGTCGACCCTGTCGGGCTGGGACTTCGGCATCTCCGCGAAGTCCAAGTACGCGACGGCGGACGAGGAGCTCATCAACATGATGCAGGACTCGACCAACATGGTCGAGGCGGCCAACTGGGCCGGCTGGGTTCCGCCGGTGAAGTCCTACTGGAACAACATGACGTACGCGGACTTCGACGCGCCCTTCGCCAAGGAGTTCGGCCAGCTGCTTCCGTGGTCGAGCGAGCTGCCGAGCAGCGCGAACTACAACGTCTGGGTCCAGGCGATCGAGCAGGCGTCGGGCACCCTTGCCCAGACTCCGAGCACGACCGGCGCGGCCGCGTTGGCGACGATGAAGCAGTACGTGACCAACCAGTTGGGATCGAGCTCGGTCGTCTCGCTTCCGTAGGCGAGTTGACTCTGTAGAGAGGTAGGGGCCCGGTGACGGTGTCGACGATGAACGCGGACACCGCCACCGGGCCCGACCTCGCCCGTCTCTGGAAGACCCGCCGCGACCGCGAGCGCTTCCAGTGGAGCTCGCTGGCGCTGATGACGCCGGCCTTCGGGCTCCTCGTGATCCTGTTCCTCATCCCGATGGCGTACGCGGTCTACCTCGGATTCACGAACCTCACGCTCCTGGGTCCGGACTCGGTGAAGTGGGGGTTTACGGGGCTCGCCAACCTCACGCGGCTCCACCAGGACACCTCGTTCTGGCAGTCCCTCTGGGTCACCGGCGGGTTCATCGGCGGGTCGATCGTGGGGGTCGTCGTCGCCGGCTACTGGCTGGCCTCGCTCCTCATGCGCGCCCAGCCCTGGATGCGGATCGTCGTGGGCGGCATCGTCGTGGTCTCGTGGATGATGCCGGCCGTCACCGCGGGGATGACCTGGTACGCGACAACCACCCAGGGTGGCGCGCTGGGCACGCTCATCGGGTTGAAGAACACCAACTTCCTCGACAACTGGCCGCTCCTCATCGTGACGCTGGCCAGCATCTGGTCGATGACCGGGTTCTCGATGCTGGTGATGGGGGCGGCGTTGCGCAACATCCCGTCCGAGGCCATCGAGGCCGCGCGAGTGGAGAACGCGTCGGCCTGGCAGCGGTTCCGGATGATCGTCCTGCCGCTGCTGCGCCCGACGATGATCGCCGTCGTCTTGCTGACCGCGCTGCTCAGCCTGGCTAACTTCGGGCTCATCTACATCATGACCCAGGGTGGTCCGAACGGGACGACGAACATCCTGCCGCTGTACTCCTACCAGCAGGCCTTCAGCTTCAACAACCTCGCCTACGGCGCGCTGATCGGCAACGTGATGGTCGTCGTCGCCACCGTGTTCGGCGTGATGTACGTGCGCGTCGCCCGGCCGCGATCGTGAGTGCCCCCCTGCTTCCCCCGGCCGCGCCCACCGAGCGCGAGATGCCCCCGGAGAACCGCGAGACCAAGCGGACCCGGCTGCGCGCGACCGGGACCAGCCTGGCGCTGACCGGCTTCGGGATCCTCTTCCTGGTGCCGGCGCTCTGGCTGCTGATCTCCTCAATCGACGCGAACGCGAGTTGGGGTCTGGAGTGGCCCCACTTCTCGCTCATCAACTTCCGCCACGTGCTGACCGGGAGCCTGTTCCACTCGCTGTGGAACAGCGTCGTGCTGTCGCTGGTGTCGACGGGGATCGCCTCGGTGACAGGGGTCTTCGCCGCCTACGCGCTCTCGCGCCGTCGGATCCCCTTCAAGACGCCGCTGCTGATGTTCATCCTCTTCTCGTCCGGGGTGCCGCTGGCCATCATGGTCATCCCGGTCTACGAGATGTTCAGCCGTTACAACCTGCTCACGATCCTGCCCACGGCGATCTTCCTGTCGGTGACGTCGCTCCCCTTCGAGATCTACCTGATGAAGAACT
Source organism: Acidimicrobiales bacterium (assembly GCA_050743545.1). Classification (GTDB taxonomy): domain Bacteria; phylum Actinomycetota; class Acidimicrobiia; order Acidimicrobiales; family RAAP-2; genus RAAP-2. The sequence continues at coordinate 9,416 of JBOGFU010000032.1, forward strand.
TCATCGACGCCGTGCCGCTTGACCTCGAAGAGGCCGCGCGCATCGAGGGGGCGAGCACCTTCCAGGTCCTGCGCAAGGTCGTGGTCCCCCTCTCGCTGCCGGGGATCGCCGCGGCGTCGATCTTCGGGTTCGTCAACTCTTGGGGCTCACTGGTCGTGCCACTGATCCTGATCAGCCCGGAGAACCAGCAGCCCGCGCCGATCGCCATCTACACGTTCCTCACCGTGCCCAAGCCGGAGTACGGCAACATCGCCGCCTACTCGCTCATCTTCTGCGTGCCGGTCTTCATCCTCTACGCGATCTCCGCGCGACTCTTCCGCGAGGGCTTCGTCCTCGGCGGCGGGGTCAAGGGCTAGGAGACCCCGGCGTGACGCGCGTGCGAGTCGGGGTGGTGGGCGTCGGCGTCATCGGCCAGGTCATGCACCTGCACTACCTGCGTGAGCTCGCCGACCGTTGTGAGATCGCCGCGGTGTGCGACCTCTCGATTGACGCCGCGCGGGCCTGCGCGGAGCGCTACGGCGTCGAAGCGGTCTACACCGACTGGCGAGAGATGATCTCGAGTGACCTCGACGCCGTGCTCATCCTCACCTCGGGCAGCCACGCGCCCCTCGCGGTCGAGGCCGCGCGGCGCGGGCTGCACGTCTTCGTGGAAAAACCGATGTGCTTCTCGACGGCCGAGGCGACCGAGATGATCGACGCCGCCGACGCCGCGGGGGTGACCCTCATGGTCGGCTACCCCAAGCGCTACGACCCGGCGTTCGCGCGCTTCGCGGAACTCGCGAGCGACGTCGGCGAGCCGCTGCTGCTACGCGTGACGACCACCGAGGCGCCGTGGCGGCCCTACCTGTCGCACTACCCCCTCGTCGGGCCCGGCGCGGTCGACGCCGACGTGCTCGCCGGGCTGCGCGCGGACTCGGCCGCGCGACTCGCCGGCGCGATCGGCACCGACGACGAGGAGCTGGTCTCGCTCTACTCCAACGTCCTGCTCGACACCCTGGTCCACGAGGTCAACACGGTGCGCGGGGTGTGGGGTGAGCCCGAGCGCCTCGAACACGTTGACGTGCGCCCGGGGTCGCTCAACGTGCTGCTCTCCTACGGCGGGGCCGCCGCGGCGATCCACTGGCTCGACGTGCCGAGGATGACGCGCTACGCGATGGAGTTCTCACTCACCGGGCGCGACGCGCGCGCGACGCTCACCTTCCCTTCGCCCTACCTGCGCAACGCGCCAACGTCCCTCGTCCTCGAGCGCGGCTCGAGCGACTCGGTGGCGTCGAGCCGGGTCAGCGAGGTCGTCTCTTACGAGAGCGGGTTCAAGAACGAGCTCGTCGCGTTCTTCGACGCCGTCACGTCCGGCGCGCCGTTGCCGACCGACGGGCGCGACGCCGCGCGCGACGTCGCGATGTGCCAGTCGATCATCGCGTCGTGGCGCGCCCACGCGCCCGTCGAGCGCCCCACCGACTACTAGCCAGCGAAGAAGAGGACCCCCATGAACGTCACCGTCGCCAACGCGCCCATCAGCTACGGCGCCTTCGAGCTCACCGTCGGGATCGACCCCTCGGTGCCGTCGGCCGAGCTGGTGCTCGACGAGGTCGCCGCGGCGGGCTACGCGGGGATCGACCTCGGCCCGGTCGGCTACCTGGGCGAGGGCCCCGTGCTCGCCGAGCGCCTCGCCGCGCGCGGCCTCGGCCTCGCCGGCGCGTACCTGGAGCTCCCCTTCTCGGACCCCGCCGCGCTCCCCGCGCTCTGGCCCGACCTCGACGCGATGCTCGACAC
>JBOGFU010000033.1:0-3988 GCA_050743545.1 Acidimicrobiales bacterium
CGGTCACCCTGGTTCACAAGGGCAACATCCAGAAGTTCACCGAGGGGGCCTTCCGCGGCTGGGGCTACGAGCTGGTGCGCCAGGAGTTCGGCGACGTGGCGGTCGGCTGGGACGACTGCGACGGCAAGCCGGGCGACAAGCTGCTGGTCAAGGACGCCATCGCCGACATCACGCTGCAGCAGGTGCTCACCCGCCCGGCCGAGTTCGACGTCATCGCCACGACGAACCTGAACGGCGACTACCTCTCCGACGCCCTGGCGGCGCAGGTGGGCGGGATCGGCATCGCCCCCGGCGGCAACATCAACTACGTCACCGGCCACGGCGTCTTCGAGGCCACGCACGGCACCGCGCCGAAGTACGCCGGGCAGGACAAGGTCAACCCGGGCTCGGTGATCCTCTCCGGCGTAATGATGTACGAGCACCTCGGCTGGCTCAACGCGGCCGACGACATCATCCGCGCCATTGAGGCGACCATCGCCGACAAGATCGTCACCTACGACTTCGCCCGTCTGATGGACGGCGCCACCGAGGTCAAGTGCTCGGAGTTCGCGGCCGCCATCGTCGACCGCCTGTAGCGAACGCGCGCGTCGCGTCACCAGAAAGGAATCAGCCACCCATGGCAGGTAAGTCCCCCGTCCACGTGACCGTCACCGGCGCGGCCGGTCAGATCGGCTACTCGCTGCTCTTCCGCATCGCGTCGGGCCAGCTCCTCGGAGCCAACACTCCCGTCGCGTTGCGACTCCTCGAGATCGAGCCCGCGATGAAGTCCTTGGAGGGCGTCTTGATGGAGCTCGACGACTGCGCGTTCCCACTGCTCGCCGGGGTGGAGGCGACGAGCGACCTCGCCGCGGCCTTCGACGGCGCGTCGTGGGCGCTGCTCGTTGGCTCGATCCCGCGCAAGGCGGGAATGGAGCGTGGCGACCTGCTCAGCGTCAACGGTGGGATCTTCAAGCCCCAGGGCCGAGCAATCGCGGAGAACGCGGCGAGCGACGTGCGGGTCCTGGTGGTGGGCAACCCCTGCAACACCAACTGCCTCATCGCGCGCTCGAACGCCCCCGAGGTCCCCGCCGACCGGTGGTTCGCGATGACGCGCCTCGACCAGAATCGCGCCGAGACCCAGCTCGCCAAGCGCGCCGGCGTCGGCGTCGCCGCGGTCAAGAACCTCGCGATATGGGGCAACCACTCGTCGACCCAGTTTCCGGACGTCGCCAACGCGACCATCGGTGGCCGCCCGGCGGTCGAGGTCGTCGACGATGACGCGTGGCTGGCCACGGAGTTCCTCACCACCGTCCAGAAGCGCGGCGCGGCGATCATCGAGGCCCGCGGCGCAAGCTCGGCGGCGTCGGCGGCCAACGCGGCGATCGACACCGTGGTCGGGCTCACGACGCCGACGCCGAGCGACGACTGCGTGTCCGTTGCGGTGACCAGCCAAGGTGAGTACGGCACCCCCGAGGGGCTGACCTTCGGGCTGCCCGTCACGGCTGACGGCGCGGGCGCGTGGAGCGCCAAACCGGGATTCGCTCACGACGCCGCCGCCGCCGAACGGATCCGCGTGACGACCGACGAGCTCCTCTCGGAGCGCGACGAGGTTCGCGCCCTCGGCCTCATCTAGTCGCTTTCTAGACTCGCGGCCGTGGTGGAGGCCGACAGCGTGGAGATCACCACGCTCGCCCAGTGGCGCCGGTGGCTGGCGCGCGGCTACTCGCGCGACGCCGGGGTCTGGGTCGTCACCGCGACGCACGGGTCGAGCCGAGCGGTGGTCGACTACGAGGACCTCGTCGCCGAGGCGCTCTCTTGGGGGTGGGTCGACTCCAAGGTCGGTCGGGTCGACGAGACGCGTCGGCGCACGTGGTTCTCGCCGCGCCGCGCGCGCAGCCCCTGGTCGGCGTCGAACAAGGAGCGCGTCGAGCGGCTCATCGCCGACGGTCGCATGCGCCCCGCCGGCCAGCTCGCGATCGACCGCGCCAAGGCCACGGGCGAGTGGACACGGCTCGACGGCGTCGACGCGGGTGAGGTGCCCGCGGACCTGGCGTCGGCGTTTCGGCGCCACCGCGGCGCCAGGGCCAACTTCGATCGATTCCCGCCGGGGGCCAGGCGCGCGATCCTCAGGTGGATCGCCTCCGCGCGCCGCGTCGACACTCGCGCCGCGCGCGTCGCCACGACCGCCGAGCTCGCCGCTCGTGGCGAGCGAGCGGTGACCTAGGCGCGAGTAGAGTCCGCGTCGACGAGGAGGCCGCGATGGCCGAGTTCACCTACGCGACGTATCTGCGCGCCACGCCCGAGGACGTGTGGCGCGCCCTGACCGACCCCGACTGGACCGTTCGCTACTGGATGGGGCTTCGTTTCGAGACCACGTGGGAGACCGGCGCGACGATGGTCTGGCGCATGCCCGGGGTCGCGATCGATCACCCCGACCAAGTGGTCGTGGGGGCCACGCCGGGCGAGGAGCTCGCGTACACCTGGCACACGTTCACCCCCGAGTGGGCCGCGGCGTCCGACGTCGACGAGGCGACCCGGGCCACCTTCGACGCGGAGCCCCGTTCGACCGCACGATTCAACCTTGATCGGGAGTTGACGGTGACCCGGCTCACCCTTACCCACACGGGCTTCGACGAAGCGAGCGTGGTGCTCGCGGCGGTGCGCGAGGGATGGCCGCCGATCCTGTCGAGCCTCAAGTCGCTGCTCGAGACGGGTGAGCCCCTGGCGTGGGGTTGAGCACGAGGCGGCGTCGGCCGCGGTTGCCGGTCCCAGCCCGACGTCGTGCAATCGCGCCGTCGGCGACAGGTTCATAATTGAGTTCGGGCCTCGCCCAGGTAGCGTCGCGCCTGTGCCGCTCGTCACCCGGACCGCCCGCGCCTTCATCGTGGCGGGTCTCTCCCTGTCGGGTGTGGCGACCCTCGAGTACGCGGTCGACTTCTTCGTGCACACGGGGGGGATCGGTTGGCCCTGGTACCTCTACGTCCAGGTCGTTGCCAGCCCGATAATCGCGTTGACCCAGGCCGGAGGCTGGCTGCTCCTCACCGCGATCCGCACCGACGCCGACGGTCGCCGGCGTGCGGCGAGGGCACTGGGGGTGTTCGCGGCCTCGTCCTTTGCGGCGGCGGCCTCGTCGGCCGCGCTGGTCGTCAACTTCGCGCGACTGTCGGCGGGTGGTGAGCCAGTGGCGCAGAGCTGGACCGAGTTCGTGGGGTCGGTGCTGGCGCTGATCGGCTTTGCGACGGCGCGACACGCCCTCGCCGTGCCCGTCGCCGACGCCCAGCTCGATGACGACACCGCCACGTCATAGCGTTCCCCCGTCGAGTTGTTCGTCGTGCGGCGGGCGGTGAAGCCGCGGAGGCTCGGTGGACCCGGTCGCGCTCACTCGGAACGGTCTTGGATCTCCCACGCGTGGTCGGTGACGTGCCAGGCGATGCGCCGAAGCGCGTAGCGCGTCGGCCACTTGGGGCTGTGCGACCCCGCACGCAAACCCGCCGCCACCGTCGCACGCTGCTCGGCCCACGGCGTGCGCGGGGGCACTCGCACTCCGATCCCAGAGGAGTACGCGCGCTCGGCCTCGCGGACGTGGTCGGCGACCTTGTCACGGTCCCGACCTCCACCGCGCGGTCCCTTGCGCAACACCGCGGGCGCCGAGGCGACGACGCGGTCGAAGTAGTTCCAGCAGTCGGTGAGCAGCCCCACCTGAGTGGCGGCCTCCGCGGCACTAAAGGGCGTCTCGTCCCACGGCCCGCGCGCGTCGGGGGCCCCGAAGTCGGTCGTCGCGGTGCCGGCGAGGGTGCCGACGACACGGAATCGACCGGGGGAGAAGGCACACGAGACGACCTCGGCGTAGCGGTCGGCGTAGTCGTCGAGGGCGGCGACGGCCTCGTCGGCGCTGCGCGCGCGCCGCGCCCACCCGGGCCAGTCGAGCGCCACCGCGAACACCCATCGCTGGCCCTCTTCGAGGTAGATCTTGGTCGTCGTGGCCACGGGCGGTGAGCCTACCGAGGGG
>JBOGFU010000034.1:0-1961 GCA_050743545.1 Acidimicrobiales bacterium
CCGCGGGCCACCTCGTCGCCTCACTCTCTTCTCGACACGACTAACGAAGGACACTGAATGACCGACCTCTCCATCAGCGCCGCCGAGATCACCGACGCGCTGCGCCGCCACGTCTCCGAGTTCAGCCCCGCGGTGGCCGCCGAGCAGGTGGGCCGCGTCGTCGAGGTCGGCGACGGTATCGCGCGCGTGTCCGGGCTCCCCTCGGCCAAGGTCAACGAGCTCCTCGAGTTCGAAGACGGCACGCTGGGCCTCGCGATGAACCTCGACGAGGAGACCATCGGCGCAGTGGTCCTCGGCTCGGTCGACTCGATCGAAGAGGAGCAGGTCGTGCGCTCGACCGGGCGCATCCTCTCGGTGCCCGTGGGCGACGCGCTGCTGGGGCGCGTGGTCAACGCCCTGGGTGTGCCCATCGACGGTCGCGGCCCGCTGGTGGGGGCCGAGAGCCGACGCATGGAGGTCCAGGCGCCTGGGATCATCGGACGCCAGCCGGTCAAGGAGCCCCTCCAGACGGGGATCAAGGCGATCGACGCAATGACCCCGATCGGGCGGGGCCAGCGCGAGCTCATTATCGGCGACCGCAATACCGGCAAGACCACGGTCGTCGTCGACACGATCCTCAATCAGGCCGGTCAGGGCGTGAAGTGCATCTACGTCGCGATCGGCCAGAAGAACTCGTCGGTCGCCCAGACCGTCAAGACCTTGGAGGAGCACGGCGCGCTCGCCTACACGGTCGTCGTCGTCGCGTCCGCGGGCGACCCCGCGCCCTTCAAATTCCTCGCCCCCTACGCGGGCTGCGCGATGGGCCAGCAGTGGATGGACACCGGCGGCCACGCGCTCGTCGTCTACGACGACCTCTCCAAGCAGGCCGAGGCCTACCGCCAGATCTCGCTGCTGCTGCGGCGCCCGCCGGGTCGCGAGGCCTACCCCGGGGACGTCTTCTACCTGCACAGTCGCTTGCTCGAGCGCGCGGCCAAGCTCTCCGACGAGATGGGCGGGGGCTCGCTCACCGCGCTGCCGATCATCGAGACCAAGGCCGGCGACATCTCGGCCTACATCCCGACCAACGTGATCTCGATCACCGACGGCCAGGTGTTCTTGGAGTCTGACCTCTTCTACTCCGGGGTGCGCCCGGCGATCAACGTCGGCAACTCGGTGAGCCGAGTGGGCGGCGCGGCCCAGGTCAGGGCCATGCGCTCGGTCGCGGGCACGCTCAAGATCGACCTCGCGCAGTTCCGCGACCTCGAGTCCTTCGCGACCTTTGGCTCCGAGCTCGACAAGTCGTCCCAGGCCCAGCTGGACCGCGGATACCGCCTGACCGAGCTCTTAAAGCAGGGGATCAACGCGCCCGTGCCCGTCGAAGAGCAGGTCGTCGCGATCTACGCGGGGACGCGCGGCTGGACCGACTCGGTCCCGGTCGAGGACGTGCGTCGCTTCGAGTCCGAGCTGCTCACGACCTTTAGGGCCCAGCACGCCGACCTGCTCGCCCAGATCCGTGACAGCGGCGCGCTGCCCGACACCGACGCCCTCGACGCCGCGCTGGCGAGCTTCGTCGAGTCCTTCGCGTCGAGCAACTAGCCGGGCGTCGGAGAGGAGCGGGTTGTGGCCGGTGGACAGGAGCGAATACTTCGCCGTCGCATCAAGACCGTGCGGGCGACGCGCAAGATCACCAAGGCCATGGAGCTCATCGCGGCGTCGCAGATCCCGCGCAGCCAGGCGCGCATCGTGGCCAACCGCCCCTACCGCGACGCGATGCGCCAGGTCATCATCGAGGCCGTCAAGTCCGACCCCGCCGCGGCGCGCGCGCTGCTCTCGCTGCCCGAGCGAGTGGAGGGCGCGGCGGTGCTGGTGATCGCCGGCGACCGTGGGCTCTCGGGCGCCTACAACTCCTCGGTGCTGCGCGCGGGCGAGCGCCTCGCACGCTCGCTCGGCGCCGCGGGCACGAACGTGCGCCTCTACTGCGT
>JBOGFU010000035.1:0-4089 GCA_050743545.1 Acidimicrobiales bacterium
GGGCCAGGTAGTTGGGCAGGCTCGGATGGGCGACCGCGTAGTAGTTGGTCGCGAGGTCGCCGCGACGCGCGAGCGCGGCGAACTGAGGGTTGGACATCACCGTGGTGAACGAGCGGTTCTCCATCACCACGACAAAGACGTGCAGCGGCGACGCGGTGGCGCTCGACGCCGTCGGTGCAGCGCCCACGCCCGTCGTGGCCAGTGCGATCGCCGCGAGTGCGACGCACCGCCCCACAGCGCGAGGGAGGCGGCGCGAGGGAGTCACGCTCGTCAGTCTCGTCGCGCCGACGCCGCGGCGACCACGGGGGCCGCTGGGCGCGGCTCGGTAGCCTTCGCCCATGTCCAGGTGCGGCTACCGGTGACCGCCCCGCGCCTCGCGCTACGCGATGCGATCCGCCTTGACTCAACCCTGATCACGCCGGTCGTCGGGGCGATCACCGCGTTACCGGTGGTCGCGCTCTTCGTCGTGGGGCTGCTGGTCTCGTCGCCCCGCGAGGCGATCTCCCTGGCGATTGGCGCCAACCTCGTCGCGGTCGTCTCTCTGATCGGCGCGCCACGCCTCGCGCTCTCGTGGGCGTTCGCCGACGCGATCGCCATGGCGGTGGGCGTCTTCGCCGGGGTCGTGACCGAGCCCTACTCGTGGCTGCACGTCGCGCTGCTCGTCCCGTGGTGCTTCGGCGCCGGTCTGCTCAGCTCGCTGGGCACGACCCAGGGCGCGATCGGCACGCAGGCGGTGATTGCCTACGTGGTCCTCGGTCGCTTTGGCGGGTCGCCGCTCACCGCCCTCAATCTCAGCCTCGTGGTCCTCCTCGGCGCACTCGTCGAAATCGCCGCGCTGGTCGTGTTGCGCCTGCCCCCGTCGCTGCGCGTCCAGCGCTTCCGCCTCGCCGCGGCGTTCAGCGCGGTGGCCACGCTGGCGCGCGAGAGCCCCACGACGTCGGCGGTGCCCGCCCTCGCGGTCGTCGACGAGGCCGAGCGCGTGCTCGACGCGCCCTCGCTCTTCGGGCGCACCGACACTCGAACGGTCCGCGCCGCGCTCGACCAACTCCGGCGCTGTCGCCTCGAGCTCACGACCTTGGCCGGGCTGCGCGTTCGCCTGGGCGACGTCGACGACGCCGCCGCGCTGCGCGTCGAGAGGTGCGCCCACGAGGTCGCCGAGGCGCTCGAGGAGCTCGCGGTGACGCTGCGGCGGCCAACCGCCGCGCAGTGGCGGCGCGCCGTCGAGGCGGTGGCCGTCGACGTCAACGCGTTGGAGCACGCCGCGACGGGCGACCTCGCGACCCAGTGCGCGCGCCGGCTGCGCGCGATGGTGGGTCAGCTGCGCGCGACCGGGGCCCTGCTCGACTCGCTCGGCTCGACGCCCCACGCGTGGCGCCTCGAGCTCCCGCGACTGACCCGGGTGGGCGACGACGAGGGCGCCGACCTCACGATGCTTCGTGAGGGGCTCGACACCTCGTCGCCGGCGTTTCGCCACGGCGTCCGCCTCGCGGTCGCGGTCCCGGCGTCGGCCCTCCTCGCGACCTGGCTCTCGCTGCCGCGCGGCTATTGGCTCCCCTTCGCGGTCGCGGCGATTCTGCGACCCGACTACTCGTCGCTCGTGCGACGTGGGGTCAGCCGCGTGTTGGGCACGGCCCTCGGCGCGTCACTCGCCGCGGTGCTCGTGAGCGTGCTCCACCCCGACGAGGGCCTCGCCGCGCTCATGGTCGCCGCGCTCGCGTGGGCGGCGTACTCCACGTGGTCGGCGAACTTCGCGCTGTCGATTGGCCTCGTGACCTCCCTCGTCCTGGTGCTGCTCAGCGTCAGTCAGGTCAACCCCATCTCGACCGCGCTCGACCGATTGGTCGACGTCGCGATCGGCGGCGCGCTCGCGGTGGTGACCTACCTCCTCTGGCCGACCCCAGCGGGGGCGGGGGTCCACGACGCGATCGACGACCTCTACGCGCGATTGGCCGACTATCTCGACGTGGTGACGACCAGCGAGCCGGTTCGCTCGGCCGTCGACGTCGCCGAGCGTTCGCGCGCCGCGCGCGTCGCCTTCGGCCACGCCGAGGAGGCGGTGGGCCGTGGGATGGAGGAGCCCTCGGCTACCCGCGTCGACGCGGAGTCCGGTCGCGGGCTCCTCGCCGCGGCGATGCGCGTCCTGCGCGCGACGCACGCGCTCCGAGGCGACGTCGAGCACGGCGTCGAGCTCTCGGCGACCCCCGAGCTCGCGACGCTGACCAACGCCATCGCCGCGCGTCTGCGGAGCCTCGAAACCGCGGCGGCCTCGGGCGTCGACCTTCGCGCGCTCCAGAGCGTCGCGCGCGACGCGACCGCGCTCCCCGACGACGTCTCGGGCCACCTGGACGAGTTGGTCAACGCCACCAATACCGCCGCGCACCTTCGCGCGGCCGCGCTCGACTAGCTAGGCGGCCTGCGACCAGCCGGGCTCGAGGTCCGACGTGCACGCCGGGCAGCGCGACGCGGTGGGCGAGATCTGGGTCTCACAGCGTGGGCACGCCGAGCGCTGCGGGTCGGCGGGCGGTCCGTAGCCGAGGCGGCGCATCATCGCGCCGACCGGCTTGACAATGAGGAAGAAGACCACCGCCGCGACGACCAGGAAGCTCACGACGTCGTTGATGAACGAGCCGTAGTAGACGGGCTGGCCGTGGACGAGCACCTTCAGGCTGGCGAAGGGGGTCTTGCCCCCGGTCATCGCCGCGATCAGCGGCGTGATGATGTCCGAGACCAGCGACTTGACGAGCGTGGCGAACGCGGCGCCCACGACGAAGGCGACCGCCAGGTCGACCAGGTTGCCCTTCAAGATGAAGGCCTGGAACTCCTTGAGCACCCCGACCGGCCTCTTCATTGACTTCTCCAGCCCCTTCATGCCCGCCATGAGCGCTCCCTTCGACGGCTGAACGGTACCGCGAGCGCGAGGCAACCACCAACCCCGCCGTACGATGACGCGGTGCGCGACGTCGGCCCGCTCATCGCGTCGGGTCGCGACGCGGACATCTTCGACTTCGGCCCCGGGCTCGTGCTGCGACGCACGACGACCGGGCGGTCGCTCGAGGTCGAAGCGCGCGTCATGGAGTACGCGCGCGGCTGCGGCTACCCCGTGCCGCGCGTCCACGACGTGGCGGGTAGCGGCCGCGACCTCGTGATGGACCGCGTCGACGGCCCCTCGATGCTCGACGCGATGGCCGCGCGGCCCTGGACCATCGGCCGTCAGGGCCGAGCCCTCGCCGCGTTGCACCGCTCGCTGCACTCGATCCCGGCCCCCGAGTGGGTCGCGCCCGCGGGAGCCGGCACCGGGGCGACGCTCGTGCACCAGGACCTTCACCCGATGAACGTGCTCCTCGGGCCCGACGGCCCGGTCGTCATCGACTGGTCCAACGCCGCCGCCGGCACCGCCGACGGCGACGTCGCGTTGAGCTGGGCGCTCATGGCCGCCGGTCGCGTCGAGGGTGGCGCGCCCCGGCGCGCGCTGACCCTCGTCGCGCGCCGTTGGCTCGTGCGCTCGTTCCTCTCGGGGGTCGACCGCGCGGGCGCGGCCGCCGCGCTCACGACGGTGGTGACGTGGAAGGCCCACGACCCGCACATGTCGACGTCGGAGGTTACGGCGATGCGGGCGCTCGCGTCGCGCGAGTCGCGCGCCTAGACCTATCCCACCAGGTGGGTCGCGTAGGCGTTGAAGGTGCCCTCGGGGTCGTCGTGCATCAGGTAGAGCGCGAACTGGTCGACCCCGAGCCCGGCGAGCTCGGTGAGCTTGCGGCGGTGCTCCTCGACCGGGCCGAGCACGCAGAAGCGGTCGACGATCTCGTCGGGGACGAACTCGGTGGAGGGGTTGCCCGCCTGGCCGTGGTGGCTGTAGTCGTAGCCCTGGCGCGCGGCGATGTAGTCGGTGAGGACCTCGGGCACCGCGCCCGACGACGCGCCGTACTTAGAGACGATGTCGGCGACGTGGTTGCCGACCATGCCGCCGAACCAGCGGGTCTGCTCGCGCAGGTGCGCGAGGTCCTCGCCCACGTAGGCCGGCGCCGCGACGAGGACGTAGAAGTCGTCGGGGTCCTTGCCCGCGGCGCTCGCCGCGGCCTTGGCCTGGGC